>CATJCJ010000300.1 GCA_949738935.1 uncultured Eubacteriales bacterium
AGAAAACAATCAATGTATTTATAAGTGTAGAAATATTTTTATTATATTTAATTTATTTATTTTATCAGAGCATATCTGAAAACTAAAATATGAACAAAAAATCATAATTTTGCTTTATGAATGTATTCAATCATTTTAAATTATTAAAGTTCCATGTATCTTTAATAATGAGTATGTTTTTTTAGATATAATCTGAATTATTAAAATTATGTTTTACATATCTATGGATTTTTATTTTATAAAGGAGGTAATGGGTATGCTGAAAAAACTGTCAAAGTTTAAAATCATTCTTTTAGCTATTGTTTTAGTTGTTGTTTCAGTAGGTGTGATATGTAGTATATTTAGCTTTGGAGAAAAGTCATATCGTTCTGTTAAAATTGTTGAGACCGAGGGAAATGTTACTATAGAACGTGATGATGTTGGAGAACTTGCTGCTGGAACAAATATGAATCTTGTTTTTGGAGATAAAGTTATGACGGATGAAGATTCATATGCCGTTTTACTATTAGATACAGATAAATATGTTTACCTTGACTCAAAAGGTGAAATTAAGGTCATGTCTGAGGGAGATGAAACAAAAGGAAAAATTCAAATACAACTTGAAAAGGGAACTATTTTAAATGAAATACAAAATCCTCTTAAAAAAAATTCATCTTATGAAATTAGAACACCTAACGCTACAATGTCTGTAAGAGGAACTGTGTTCGAAACTCGAAGAAATGTTGATGATAAAAATATTGAATTGTTTGTATATGATGGAAGTGTTGCTCTTGGTTTAGGTAATAAAGAAGATATTCTTTATAAAAAGGGTGAGTATACAAAATTTGAAGATAATGAAAATCCAAAGTTTATTATTGAGCGTGCTGATATAACGGATGATTTGATGAATCCACGAGTTAAAGAAAAACTTGATGAAATTTTAAATCAAGGTAGAGATATTGAAACGGGAAATTTGGAGTCTCAAGATAAAATTATTTTGAATAAATCTGAAAATTCTAGTGATGATAAGAATACTCTTGAAAATAGGGATGTTAATGATAATTTATCAAGCAATCTAAATAATTTGGAAAATGTAAACTATCAAATAAGTCAAGATTTTAACAATGAAAATATAAACGATGAAAATGGAAACAGTAAAATAAACCAAAGTTCTAATAGCGGAAATAATAAACTAAATCAAAGCTCTAATAATGTAAATAACAGAGTTAGTTATGGCTTTAATGATGTAAATAGTAAGGTTGGTCAGAGTTCTGACAGCGGAAATAATGGAATTAATCAGAGTTCTGACAGCGGAAATAATAGAATTAGTCAAGGCTCTAACAATAGAAGTAATGTGAGAAATCAAGGTTCTAATGGTATAAATAGTGAGGAGAATAAGACCTCTAATAATAATTCAAATATGAATAAAACTAATATCAACAATAAAAATAATGTTTCAAAAAATCAATTAGAACAAACAGGTTTGCAAAATCAAAATAATATTTCCGCAGTTGATAATAAAAAAAATAATGATGTTTCTAAAAATGTGGATTTGGATAAAAATACTTCTTCTATAAAATCAAATTCATCAGTAAGTTATGGAAGAAGAAGTTCTGGTTCATCAAAACATGCAAGCTCAGTTGATACTTCTGTTGTTACAACAGAAACATACATTGAAACTGTTACGGAAAACAGCAGTGTTTCCAATGTGGAAGAAAATAGTGTGGAGCAAACAACAAAATCTTCTTCGAACACAGTGGAAGAAACAACAAAGTTTTTATTAAGCGAAACTGAAAATACGACAGAGAAAACAACAAACAGTTCATCAAGTGAAATTGAAAATACGACAGAGAAAACAACAAACAGTTCATCAAGTGAAATTGAAAATACGACAGAGAAAACAACAAACGGTTCATCAAGTGAAATTGAAAATACAACAGAGAAAACAACAAACGGTTCGTCAAGTGAAATTGAAAATACAACAGAGAAAACAACAAACGGTTCATCAAGTGAAACTGAAAATACAACAGAGAAAACAACAAACGGTTCATCAAGTGAAACTGAAAATTTAACAGAGGTAACAACTGAATTATCATCAGATGAAGTTGAAAGTTCAACAGAGAAAGTTACTGATGATGTTACTGATTCTTCTGAAAATACTACTGAAGATATTTCTGAGGAAAAGTCTGATGAAACGGAAAATTCGACATCAGAACCTACAGTTGACCCATCTGAAAGTGAAACAGAAAGTGTGACGGAAGGTACAACGGATGATCAGCCTATAGAAGATACGAGTCAAAATGAAGATGAAAGCAAGAAATCTGTTGAAATTAAACAAATATTGTTCCCTGTTGTTTCTGATGATGTTTTAGCATCAGGTCAGGCTATACAATTAAATAACAAAGTTTATGAAGCTTATAATTATAAAACTAATGTTGGAAATAAACTCAAAAAACAAAGTACTTTATTTTTGAGAACGGAATTATCATGGATTTCTGAAAACTTATCATTAGTTTTGAATTTGGATTTTTATAACTGGTATAGTCATGGCTCAAATCATCCTTGGGATTTTAAAAATGATAGAGTTTTAGGAGCGACCAATTTGTATGGCTCTTGGAAAAATAGAAAGACGGGTGAAATATATTATCCTGTTATATTTAATGTAGATAGTGATTCTGGTAAGTTTTGTGTTAGAGAAGGATGTAATGTTGAGATTACTCCGGAAATAAAAGAGGGTTATATTTTTAAATATTGGAAAACTGAGGCTGGTGAAATTTGGGACGGTATAGTTGATGGTCCTGAATATCTTACTCCGGTATGGGAGGAAAATAGTGGAGATGTTAACAGGTAATAAAAAAAAGTATAAGTTATTTGTTATAATTTTAATATCAATTGTGGTTGCCGTCCTTACTTGGGCGGCTCCGCTTAAATCGGTTGAATATTGGTTTTCTGATTTGCTTTTTGTTAGACAACAAAATCCTGATAACAGGATAAAAATTATTGGTATTGATGAAAAAAGTTTACAGGAAATGGGACCTTTTCAAGAATGGACAAGACAGCAGTCGGCGGACTTATTGAAAGTATTTGATACTGAGTATAGACCGGCTGTTGTCGCTTTTGATATAAATTATTTTGGTGAGCGTGATGAGAAGGGTGATTTGGCGTTTGCGGAATGTTCAAAAAATCTTCAAAATGTTATTACAGCTTCACACGTTAATTTTTCAACAAAACTCCAATTGGATGATAATGGAGAAAGAAGTATTAATAATGTATATATTGAACAAATTGAAACTCCTTATGAGGAGTTAATGAAAGTTACCAAAAATGGATTTACGAATGTGATTCAAGATGATGATAATTATGTGAGAAGGTCTGTTTATAAAGTTTTTTATGATAATAAGGAGAATTATAATTTTGCTTATGAAATATATAAAATGTATAAAGAACTGAAAAATGAAGAAATATTTGAACCTGAAACTGATGAAAATGGTGTATATGGTTTTGATTACACAACACAACAGGGTATTTATGAGATTTATTCATATAGTGATATTTTAAATGGAAAATGTGATTTGAAAGCGTTTAAAGATAGTATTGTCTTTGTTGGGGCATATTCTTCAGGAATGATGGATCAATATTTGGCGCCTATTTCAAAAGGTACTGTTATGAATGGTGTTGAGGTTCAGGCAAATCATTTAAACGCGTTGCTTGATGAGAGAACTTTTGTTGAAATTTCTTCTTTATTGAATGCTTTGGCGACTGCTTTAATAGTTGGAGTATTTCTTTTTTTGATTCTTAATCTTAAAATACCTTACGGAGTTGTTTTTGGAGTTATCTTTGTATTGTTTTCTATTGGGACATCAATAGTTTTATATAGAGCCGGAATATATTGGCGCTGTTGGAATGCTGTATTTTTTGTAATTCTTATAACTTTGTTTAAAATAATATATGGATATTTTCAAGAAAGAATTAATCAAATAAGAATTTTGGATATGTTTAGAAAGTATATCGCTCCTCAGGTGGTTGATGAACTCGCCAAAAATAAAAATTTTCATATTGAACTTGGCGGGATTACAAAAGATGTAGCTGTGTTGTTTATTGATATTAGAGGATTTTCTTCTATGTCTGAAATTATGCCGCCGGAAAAAGTAATTGAGGTTTTAAACAAATACTTTGATTTAGTTACAAATGCTATATTTAATAACGAAGGAATGCTTGATAAATTTATAGGTGACGCGGTTATGGCTGTATACAACGCTCCTTTAGATATTGATGATTATGAAAAAAAAGCTATTAAAACTGGTTTGGAAATAGTTAAGGCTCTTAAAAAACTTAATAAAGAACTTAAAGAGGAAAATGGAACGGAAATCGCTTGTGGAATTGGCATTCATTGTGGTAAAGCTGTTGTTGGAAATATCGGATGTGCCTATAGGATGGATTATACAGTTATAGGTGATACGGTTAATATCGCTGAACGTTTGGAGGGTATCGCTAAAGGAGGTGTAATTAATATTAGTCAAGAATTATACGATAGAGTGAAAGATGAATTTTCGGCAAAGCCTAAAGGTGCTTGTATGCTCAAAGGAAAACGTAAAGAAGTTATGGTGTATGAAATGGAGGCGGCTTCTGATGAATCAGAAAATTGCTGATAGAGTTTTGGAAATTGGAATTCAGCTTTCCGCGGAACGAGATTATGATACATTACTTACCAAAATTGTCGACTGTGCTATGGAAATAACAAATTGTGACGGCGGAACTCTTTATATGTATAATGACGGCGTTCTTAGATTTTGTGTTACTAAAAATAAATCTTTAAATATTGAACAGGGTCTTAAAGATGATGAATTTTATCCTGCTGTTTTGATGAAAGACGAAAATATATGCGCTTACTCAGCTATTCACAAAAGAATGCTTAATATTAAAGATGCTTATGAAAGCGATGAGTTTGATTTTAGTGGCCCAAGAAATTATGATAAATTGACAAAATATAGAACTAAATCTATACTTGTGGTACCTTTGGTTAATAATGAGGATAGATTGATTGGAGTTATTCAGCTTATTAACGCTATTGATGAAAATGGAAATATTATTCCTTTTTCAAAAGATTTTGAGGTAGTTATAAAGTCGCTCGCTTCTCAAATGGCTATTGCTCTTTCTAATATGAAGTATGTACAGGAAATGGAGGATTTAATGATTTCTATTACTCAATCTTTTACTGATGCCATTGATAAGAGAAATCCTTATAATTATTATCATTCTAGAAATGTTTTTCTTTATACCAAAATTTTAGTAAACTATATAAATGAATTACATGAAAAAGGAGAATGTGAAAAGTTTTTTGATGTTTATAATAAAAGAGAACTTGAACTCGCCGCTTTAATGCATGATATAGGAAAAATTGTTATTCCTCAAGAAATAATTAATAAGTCAACTCGTTTGGGAGATAAAATTGAAACAATTATTCAACGTTTTGATTATTTAAAATGTTTATATAAAATAGATTATTTATCAAATGAAATTTCAGAAGAGGAATGGCTTAAAATTCAAGATGAATTGGAAGAGGCTAAGAGAGAAATAAAAGATATCAATACGAAAAATTTTTTGGATAAAGAACGAATTGATTATATTAATAATATTGCTAAGAAGTACCATAAAAATCTTGATGGAGAAAAGATATATTATTTAACGCCTTTGGAGGCGGAATCTCTTTCTGTTATTCAAGGAAATCTTACCGAAGCTGAACGAGAAATTATAAATTCTCATGTTGTATATACGGAAAAATATCTTAATAATATGACATTAGGAAAAAGATTCTCAAGTATTGGTAAATGGGCGGGGGCTCATCACGAGTTACTTGATGGAAGCGGATATCCAAGAGGTTTAAAGGGAGATGAGATTGCTTTTGAATCAAGAATATTGACGGTTATTGATATTTTTGAGGCTTTAACTTCAAACGATAGGCCATATAAAAAAGCTATGGATAAGGAAAACGCTTTTAACATTTTGCATAAAATGGCTGATGAAAATAAAATTGACAAATATATTTTAAGTTTATTTGAAACAGCTATTAAATTGAAAAATGATGATTTGGAAAAAAGTAATTTATTTGAAGAGGTGAAATCATGATTGCGATAATACCTGAATTAAATCATTTAGATGACTGTGTTGAGTTTGCCGAAAAGAATTCTTTAGGATTTGAGTATAATGATTTTTGTGAGCCTTGTATTTTAGATGATAAAGAGGAAGTTAAAAAAAGAGTACATATATATAAAAAATTAAATAGAAATTGTAAAAAAGATACTTTACATGGTGCTTTTTATGACACTATACATTTTAGCTTCGATGAAAAAATAAGAAATCATAGTGTATATAGAATGCGACAATCTGTTGAAATTGCTGAGGAACTTGGCTGCAAAGGAGTTGTTTTTCATACTAATATAAGTCCAAGTTTTGCTTTTTCGGAAGAATATTTTAAAGAATGGCTTGAAAAAAGTGAAATCGCGTTGAGAAAACTTTTTGACTGTGGAAACAATGTTGAAATATATTTTGAAAATATGCTTGATGATAGTCCTGAATACTTGTTTCGGCTTTCTGAAATTATGAAGTATGAAAAAAGGTTTGGAGTTTGTCTTGATATCGCTCATTTAATTGTTATGAGCAGAAACTCCGAAATATGGTTTCAAAAACTCGCTCCATTTATAAAGCACTTTCATTTTAATGACAATAATTTAGTTTATGATGAACATATGATTATAGGAAAAGGAAAAATTGATTGGAAGTATATTTCATCACTTTTGAAAAAATATAATCTTTTTGACGACAATGTCAGTAAACTTATAGAGGTAAAAGGATTACAAAGTTCAAAGGAGAGTTTAAAATATATTAAAGAAAATAAATTGTTTTTATAAAATATTTTCAAAAAGCAATACATCATAAAACAAGAGACGAAATAATTAATTGTGTAAATGTCAATAATAATAAAACAGAAAGTTTGACAATAAAAGGGAGTGTTTCTTAGAACCTGTTTAAAATCTAAAAGAAGCCTGTCTTAAAAACACAATATGCACAAAAGATCAGTGAAAATAAAATCATTTTGGGGCGTAATGATATTATTTTCACTGATTTTTTGGATATTTTAATAGTTTTAAGACAGGCTCTAAAGTCTAATAAAAAAACAATCACGCAAATCAATTTTTAAAAAATATTAAATATTTACAATATTTTTTAAAATACTGGTTGGGCGCTGCTCAAACCCGTTCGCTTTTTTGAAAAAAAGCGGAGCAAAAACTTTATTTCAGCTTTGACGAACAAAAATTGATTTGTGTGAAAAATAATTTTTTTATATTGTGCGAAAAGGAAAATTATGATATTATATAATTGTAGTGAATTTATGCTTGTTCTTAAAAGGGTTTCAATGATTGAATGTTTATAATGAGTATTGATTTTTATGAACACTTTTTTGCAGTGTATATTTTCTTAAATGTATGTTTTACATATAAAAATATTATTTTTAAAGGAGAGTTTTTTATTATGATGAAAATTTTGGACAGATATATTGATGAACTTCTTGAAAAGAGTACGCCTCAAGCACCTGTTTGGAATATTGAAAAAATAAGAAGCGGAAAGCCTTCTAAATGGAATTATATTGATGGTTGTATGATTAAAGCTATTCTTGAGCTTTATCATATAAGAAAAGATGACAGATATCTTAAATTCGCTGATGATTTTATTGATTATTTTGTTCGTGATGATGGGTCTATAGATTCTTATGACCCTGAAGATTATAATATTGATAATGTTAATGCTGGTAAAACATTATTTGACTTGTATAAATTGACGGGAAAAGAAAAATACAGAAAGGCTATTGACACAATTTATTCTCAGGTTCAAAAACAACCTCGTATTAAGGCTGGAAATTTTTGGCACAAGAAAATTTATCCAAATCAAGTTTGGCTTGACGGACTTTATATGGGACAACCATTTTATATGCAGTATGAGGTTGAATATAATAGTTGTAAAAATTGTATGGACAGTTATAATCAGTTTATAAATGTTTATAATACTATGCGTGATAAAAAGACAGGTCTTTATTATCACGGTTATGATGAGTCAAGAGAAATGTATTGGGCTGATAAAGAAACAGGTCTGTCTAAAAATTTTTGGCTTAGGGCTTTAGGTTGGTTTGCTATGGCTTTGACTGATACTATTGACATTATGCCTGAGAGTATGTTTGAGCAAAAAGAAAAACTTTCTTCTATCTACAAAGATTATATTGACTCAATTATTAAATTCCAAGATGAAAGCGGTATGTGGTATCAGGTTGTTGATAAGGGCGATTTAGAGGGAAATTATCTTGAGACAAGCGGAAGCGCTATTTTGGCTTATGCTATTATGAAAAGCGTTAGAATGGGAATTCTGGGAGAAGAGTATTTTAAATATGGTAAAAAAGCTTTTGACGGAATCTGCAATAAATATCTTTCGGAAAAAGATGGTGAGCTTCAGCTTGATGGAATTTGCCTTGTGGCTGGACTAGGTGGCGCAAGCAGACGTGATGGAAGCTTTGAGTATTATATTTCAGAGCCGGTTGTTCAGAATGAAGCTAAAGGTGTTGCTCCTCTGATTTTGGCTTATATTGAGATTTTGTATAAGGAACAGAATAATGAATAATTTATTGTATGATAAACGAAAGTGGATATGATAAAATCTTTTGGTTATTTTTGCGTTATTACTTTTATAGAGCATTTGAAAACTAAAATACGCACAAAAAATTATAAAATCTGGTGCTCCATTAATCTTGTTATTAAAAAATTAGGCTTAATGGGGTATTGGGCAATATCAGTAGATTAAAATTTTATATATTTTAATTATTGATGTTGCCTTTGATGTGGCTTTTGTTTCTTATGGTTGTGGTATTGAAAGGAGTTTTTTATGGGCAAACAGGTTTGGAAACCGGGTACAGTTCTTTATCCTGTTCCTGCAGTGATGGTGTCATGCGGTGATTTTAATGGTATAAAAAATATTTTAACTATTGCTTGGACAGGGATTATAAACAGTGACCCGGCAATGACTTATATCTCTGTGCGGCCAGAGAGATATTCATATAATATTATTAAGGATACAGGTGAGTTTGTCATAAATGTTACAACAGAAGAGTTAGCTTTTGCCGCTGATTTTTGTGGAGTTCGCTCGGGAGAGGATGTTAATAAGTTTAAAAAACTTAATCTTTCGGCTGAAAAAGCCAGTATTGTTAAATGTCCTGTTATAGGAGAGAGCCCTATAAATATTGAATGCAAGGTTAAAGATATTGTTAATTTGGGTACGCATGATATGTTTATATCTGAAGTTGTTTCTGTTCTTTCTGATGAGAAATATATGGATGAGACAGGAAGATTTAATTTTGAAAAAAGCAGACCTTTATGTTATTCTCATGGAGAATATTATGGACTTGGTAAATATCTTGGTAAATTTGGATACTCTGTCAAAAAAAATAAAAAATAAAGTGGTTTGTAAGCGGGTTTGTGATTGATATTTCAGCACAAACCTGTTTTGCTGTAATTAATGGAGGTATTTTATATGATTTCTAAAAAAATGTCCGAGCTTGTGAAGAATGGTTCCGCTATTCGAGCTATGTTTGAAGAGGGAAAGATTATGGCGGAAAAATATGGAAAAGAAAATATTTATGACTTTTCACTTGGTAATCCTTATGTAAATCCCCCTGAGAGTGTGAAAAACGTTATTTTTGATATTATAAAAAATGAGCCGGAAACTTTTGTTCATGGTTATATGAATAATTGTGGATATGAGGATGTAAGAGTTAAGATAGCTAAAAGCGTTAATAAAAAATATGATACAAATTTTGATGAAAATAATATTATTATGACTGTGGGTGCTGCCGGAGCTTTGAATATTGCTTTGAAAACTATTATTAATCCTGGAGATGAGGTTATTTTATTTGCTCCTTATTTTGGGGAGTATAATAATTATTTGTCAAATTATGACGCTGTTCCGATTGTTGTAAAGCCTGACTTTGAAAGATTTTCAATTAATTTTGATGATTTTGAGAAAAAACTAAGTTCAAAAACAAAGGCTGTTATTATAAATAATCCTAATAATCCAACTGGTATGGTTTATTCTCAAGAAGATATTGAGAAACTTACCTCTATTTTGGAAAACAAGCAGATTGAGTTTGAAAACTCAATTTATCTTATTTCGGACGAGCCTTATAGGGAATTGATTTTTGAGGGAAACTCTATACCTTATTTAACAAAGTTTTATAAAAATACTTTTGTTGGATATTCTTACAGTAAAACATTATCTCTTCCTGGTGAGAGAATAGGATATCTTGTTGTTCCGTCAGAAATGGACGATTATGAGGAGATTTTTGGTGCTCTTGGTGTCGCTAACAGAATACTTGGATATGTTAACGCGCCATCTCTTTTTCAAAGAGTTATTGCCGAGTGTGTTGATGATACCGCTGACTTAAGTGTTTATGAGGAAAATAAAAATATACTTTTTAGTGCTCTCAAAAGATATGGCTATGAGTGTATTGAACCTAAAGGAACTTTTTATATGTTTCCTAAGTGTTTTATTCAAGATGATAAGGCTTTTTGTGAAAAAGCCAAGGAATTTAGGATTATTATTGTTCCGGGCTCGACTTTTGCTTGTCCCGGTTATTTTAGAATAGCTTATTGTGTCGATAAAAAAACAGTTATTAACTCTCTTGATAGTTTTAAAATTCTTGCGGAAAGTTTTTTAAGAGCGTAAAACTTGCAAATTATTGAAAACCTGTTATAATTAATTTATTATTTATTATATTTATGAAAGGAAGTGTTTATATGGCAGAGGAAAAATCAAGTTTTAAAGGCCTGGGACAGGTTAATATTTCTGACAACGTTATTTCTATTATCGCGGGGACAGCCGCGTTGCGAGTTGATGGCATTGTTGGTATGTCCGGTAATTTTGCGGGAGATATAATTGAGATGCTTGGAAAAAAGAATTTTTCAAAAGGCGTTTCTATAGCTATTGAAGACGGAAATGTTCAAATTTCTCTTGATATTATTGTTAAATTTGGAAGTAAAGTTCATGAGGTTGCTCTCGCCGCACAGAAAAACGTTAAAACAGCTGTTGAGAATATGACAGGACTTTCTGTTGTTTCGGTTGATATTAATATTTCGAGCCTTGTATTTGAAAAAAATAAACCTATGGGGCAGTTTTGATAAGAGAGTTTTAACCTTACAAAATAAGTTCCCTTGAGTTATTCACGTTGATTTTAAAGGAGTGTAAAGATGAGCAGAAGAACGGCGAGAGAACATATTTTTAAAATAATATTTCAAACTGAGTTTTACAAAGAAGAAGAAATTGACGATGCTATTGAAATTTATAAAGAGAATATTGAGAACTCAAATGAATCTGATATGAAATTTATAAAAGACGAAATTAAAGGTATTATGGAAAATAAAGGTGTTATTGATGATACCATAAATAGATACGCGCAAGGCTGGGAGGTTGGTCGTCTCGCTAAAGTTGATTTGGCTATTTTGAGGCTTGCTGTTTATGAGATTTTATATGTTGACGATATTCCAAACAGAGTTACTGTTAATGAGGCGGTTGAGTTGACAAAGACGTTTAGTTCAGATAAATCACCGGCGTTTGTGAATGGAGTTTTGGGGAGAGTTATAACCAATGTTTTGTAAGGTAACATTTATAAAGGTTTTGAGATTTTAATTTATGGGTAGTTATTGTAAAATTTTCGCTTTGGGAGTTTAATATGAAAGCTCATATATATTCGGTTTCACAGATAAATAAATATATTAAAAAATTGCTTGAAAATGATGTTTTTTTGAATGATGTTTTTATTGAGGCGGAAATCTCAAATTTTAAGGCTCATGGTTCGGGTCATTTTTACTTTACTCTTAAAGATGAGTATGCCTCTATGAATGTTGTTATGTATAAATCTTATGCTGAAAAAATTAAATTTTCTCCCGAAAATGGTATGAAAGTTACAGTTTATGGTTATATATCTCTTTATGAGAAAACGGGACAGTATCAGCTTTATGCTTATATTATGGAGCCTACGGGAAAAGGAGCTTTATATGCCGCTTTTGAGCAGCTTAAGGAACGTCTTGAAAAAGAGGGTTTTTTTGATGTGTCAAAAAAGAAAAGTCTTCCAAAATTTCCTAGGAGAATCGCTGTTATAACATCTCCTACCGGAGCGGCTGTCAGAGATATCATACAAATTTTAAATAGAAGAAATCCAAATATTAAATTGATTATTGTTCCTGTTTTGGTTCAGGGAGATTTTGCGTCAAAAAGTATTTGTGATGGTCTGCGGCTTATTAACAGATATAAAAATGTTGATATTATTATTCTTGGCAGAGGCGGCGGCTCTATTGAGGATTTATGGTGTTTTAATGATGAAAAAGTGGCCAGGGCTGTTTTTAAATCTAAAATTCCTGTTATTTCGGCAGTTGGACATGAGACGGATTTTACAATTACAGATTTTGTTGCTGATTTTAGGGCGCCAACGCCTTCAGCGGCGGCTGAAATTGCCGCGCCTTGTCTTGATGATATTAAAAACAATGTTTTATCTCTTTATGAAGAGTTGTCCTATAATTTTGAAAATAAGAAACAGAAATATGAAAATAGGTTAAAGAATATTGTTGATTTTTCATTTTTTAAATATCCTCTTGATAGAATTCATGATATGAAAAAACAAATTGAGAAATTATATAAGGATATGGATAAAGTTGTTTCTTATAAACTAGAAAAAAATGAGATTAATTTTAAAAATCTCGTCTCTCGTCTTGAGGATTTTTCTCCTATGAATGTTATAAAAAGAGGATTTTCTCTTGTTTATAAAGATGATGAAATTATAAGTTCTATTAACTCTGTTTCTGAAAATGATATTATTGATATAAAATTAAGTGATGGATACATTAAAGGCAAAGTTATTGAAAAAGGTGATTTGAATGCCAAAAAAGAAAACTTTTGAACAAGCTATCTTAAGATTGGAAGAAATTATCGCTAGCATTGAGAATAATGAAACAACTCTTGAAGAGTCGGTTAAGTTATATAAGGAGGGAATTGATTTGTCTGTTTTTTGTGGCAATCAATTAAAAAAAACAGAACAAGAGGTTATTCTTCTTAAGGAAAGCGCTGATAAAGTCTTTACTGAAGAGCCTTTTGACTATGAGGGAGAATAAAATTTATGAATAGTAAAGATTTTGAGAGGAAATTAAATGGTTATATTGAGTTTATTGAAAATAGGCTGGATAAATTGCTTGAGGTTAAATACCCAAGTGAGATTTATGAAAGTATAAGGTATAGTGTTTTTGCCGGAGGGAAAAGGCTTAGACCTGTTTTACTTTTGGCTTCTTGCGAGATGTTTGGAGGAAATTTGGAAGACGCTGCTGATTTTGCGTGCGCTGTTGAGATGATACACACATATTCTCTTATACATGACGATTTGCCGGCTATGGATAATGATGATTTTAGAAGAGGCAAACTCACTTGTCATAAAAAATTTGGTGAGGATTTGGCTGTTTTGGCTGGAGACGCTCTTTTAAACAAAGCTTATGAGGTTATGGTTCATTCTGTTATTTTGAGAAAGAACGCAAAACTTGTGAAAGCTATGGAATATATTGCCGAATGTTCAGGTATGGATGGAATGGTTGGAGGTCAAGTTGTTGATGTGTTGTCTGAGGGAAAGAAGATTAATTCTGATACTCTTTTATATATTCATAAAAATAAAACAGCCGCTCTTATTACCGCTCCGCTTAAAGCCGGAGGAATTATTGGCGGTTGTCTGGAAAAAGAAATTAATCTTCTTGAAAAGGTTGGTTACAATATTGGTGTGGCTTTTCAAATTAAGGATGATATTCTTGATGTTACAAGTACAGCGGATGTACTTGGAAAGCCGATTTTAAGCGATGAAAAAAATAAAAAAACAACGTATGTTACTATGTATGGAATTGAAAAAGCTCAATGTGATATTGAAAGTTTCTCAAATGAGGCTTTAGATATTATTAGCTGTTTTGGTGAAAAAAGTGATTTTCTTTATGAGTATATTAAAAATCTTATTACAAGGGTAAAATGAAAAAGAAATTTGAGACTATAATTTATTGAAAGTGGTATTGCTATGAGGTATTTGGATAGTATTAATTTCCCCGGTGATTTAAAGAAATTAAAAAAAAGTGAGCTTTCTGTTTTAGCGGAAGAAATAAGGGAGTTTCTTATAAACTCTGTTGCTAAAACGGGGGGGCATCTTGCCTCTAATCTTGGAGTTGTTGAGCTTACATTGGCTTTACATTATTGTTTTGATTTTCTCAAAGATAAAATTGTTTGGGATGTTGGACATCAATCCTATACCCATAAAATTTTAACAGGAAGAAAAGATAAATTTGATAGTTTGAGAAAAAAAGATGGTTTAAGTGGTTTTCCTAAAAAAGATGAAAGCGAATATGACGCTTTTGATACAGGTCATAGCTCTACTTCTATATCTTCGGGTCTTGGGCTTGCTCAGGCAAGGGATTTATTGGGAGAAAAATATAATGTTGTCTCAGTAATTGGAGATGGTTCTATGACAGGAGGTCTTGTATATGAGGCGTTGAATAACGCCGCCAGAAATAATAATAAATTTATTATTATTTTAAATGATAATCAAATGTCCATCTCAAAAAACGTTGGCGCTATGAGTAAATATTTGACTGAGTTGCGTTCGGCGCCTAAATATATTGAGGTTAAAAAAGATGTTTCGGAGCTTTTAAACAGTTTACCTGTTTTTGGCTCAAAAGTAAACAAGGTTCTTGAAAAAACAAAGGACAGCATAAAATATGCTCTTTTGCCTACAGTTATGTTTGAGCAGCTTGGCATAAAATATATTGGACCTATTGATGGACATAATATTAGTGGACTTATCAATGTTTTTGACAGAGTTAAAAAATTTAATAAGCCTGTTTTGATACACGTTTTGACTATTAAGGGAAAAGGCTACGCTAAAGCTGAGAAATATCCATCCAAATATCATGGAATAGGTCCTTTTGATGTCGCTACGGGAGTGCCTTTTTTAAAAAAATCCGGTGAGACTTATTCTGAGGTTTTTGGAAGAGTTCTTTGCGGACTTTCAGCTAAAAATAAAAAAATTGTGGCTGTTACCGCCGCTATGCCTTTAGGAACCGGTCTTGATTTTTTTTCGAGAGCTTATTCAAAAAGGTTTTTTGATGTTGGAATTGCTGAAGAACACGCTGTTACTTTTGCGGCTGGTATGGCGAGAGGAGGGTTTATTCCTGTTTTCGCTGTTTATTCAACATTTTTACAGAGAAGTTATGACCAAATTCTTCATGATATTTGTATCCAAAAGCTTCATGTTGTTTTCGCGCTTGACAGAGCGGGAATTGTTGGAGATGACGGAGAAACTCATCAGGGAATTTATGATTTGTCTTATTTATCTCATATACCTAATATGACGGTTATGGCGCCTAAAAATAAATTTGAGTTTGAAAAAATGCTTGAGTTTGCTGTAAATAAGTTTGACGGACCTATCGCTGTCAGATATCCAAAAGGGGTGGCGTCAAATATTTTTGAGAGTTTTGATAGTGAGATTGAGTTCGGAAAATCAGAGTATATTTTTGATGGAAAGGAAATCGCTTTGATTTTTGTGGGTAATATGGCGGAAATAGCTTTTCAGGTTTATAATAGGCTTGTTATGAAAGGTTATAATCCGGCGTTGATTAATGCCAGATTTATTAAGCCTGTTGATATTGATTTGATTAAGGATATAGAAAATCGCTTTGAATATATTTTTACTGTTGAGGATAATATAAATTCAGGCGGATTTGGATGCAATCTTAATTTGGCTCTTATTAATAGTAAAGTGTTTGGAAAAAAGATATACAATTTTTCTTTTCCGGATGTATTTGTTAAACAGGGAAGCAAAGATGAGATTTATAAAGAATATGAACTTGATTCTGAAAGTATATTTAAAAATATTATTTCCTTTATTGATAAATATTGAAATTTGAGATTGGCTGTAAATAATTGACTATGTGATGAATAGGTTGATTTTATGAATGATAAAGTTAGACTTGATATTGTTTTAAGAGATAAATTTGGATTTTCGAGGGAAAGAGCGAAAGAGGTTATTGAAAAAGGTTATGTTTCTTCTAACGGAAAAATATTTTGTAAGTCCGGTGAGAAAATTTTTTCTGATATTGATATTAAAGTTGATGAGAGAGGATTTCTGAAATATGTTGGAAGAGGAGGGCTTAAGCTCGAAAAAGCTATTGAGCTATTCGATATAAACATATTGAATAGGATTTGTGTTGATGTTGGAGCTTCAACGGGCGGTTTTACGGATTGTATGCTTAAGTATGGCGCTAAAAAGGTTTACGCTGTTGATGTTGGAAGAGGACAGCTTTCAGATATTATTAAAGATAACCCTAGAGTTGTGTCTTTTGAAAATACAAATATTACCTCTCTGACAAAAAATGATTTTCCTTTAAGTGTTGATTTTGCTTCGATTGATGTTTCTTTTGTTTCTCTAACAAAAATTTTGTCTTATGTTAAAGATATTTTAAATGAAAACGGAGAGGCTGTGGCTCTTATAAAACCTCAGTTTGAGGCGGGAAAAAAGAATATTAGCCGTAAAGGAATTGTCAAAAGTGTTAAAATACATAAAAATGTTGTTAAAACTGTATTTATTTATGTTTCAGAAATTGGTTTTAGCATAAAAAATTTCTCTTTTTCACCAATAAAGGGTTCTGACGGAAATATTGAATATATTATTTATATATCGAAAAATGACAGCGGTATTAAATCATCTGATTTTGATAATATTATTGATAATGTTATTTTCGAGGCTGGGAGAGTTTTATGAATAAAATTGGATTTGTTATAAATTTGGAAAAAGATCCTTTTCTTGAATATACGAAAAAACTGAAAGATTTTGTGCTCAGTCTTGGATGTGAGGTTATTATTCTTGAAAAATTCGCTGATATTCTTAAGTATTGTCGGGGAGTTTCAAGTCTTGATGAAATTTGTAAGATGTCAGATTTTGTTACGGTTTTGGGCGGTGATGGAACAATTCTTGATGTTGCTGGTCGAGCTTGTATTTATGGAGTTCCTATTTTGGGCATTAATCTCGGAACTTTGGGATATTTGGCTGATGTTGAGAAAAGTGACGCTTTTAACGCTCTTGAGAAAGTATTGAATAATAATTATTCTATAGAAAAAAGAATGATGCTTGAGATTTTTAAAGATGGGAAAGCATTTGATGATTATAAAGGGCTTGCTTTGAATGAGGTTTGTTTGAGAAATAATATTTTTTCGAGAATGATTAAATTTGAAATTGAAATAAATGATGAGTTTATTGATAGTTACAGAGCGGATGGTGTTATTGTTTCAACAGCCACAGGTTCGACGGCTTATAATCTTTCCGCCGGCGGTCCTATTTTGAAACCTGATACAGAGCTTATATCTATTACTCATTTATGCCCTCATACGTTGTATGCCAGACCTTATGTTGTGTCAGGAAACGATATTATTAAATTAAAAATTAAAAATATTGAGGAAAATGTTATGCTATTTCTTGACGGGCATGATGTTGTTTCGGCGGAAAGCGGCAGTGAAATCACTATAAAACGTTCGAAGTTTTTTACACATATTATAAAAACAACAGGTCTTGGTTTTTATGATATATTGAGAAGGAAAATGGTTGAAATTGGAAAATAATTGAAAGATTCTTTTGTGGTTTTTTGTTTTTTCTTAAATAAACTATTGCGTTAAAATGGAATTGGTGGTATAATTAAGTTAAATGAGTGTGGCGTTGTGGAAAAGAGTGGGGATACCCACTCTTGATTTTTTATTTAGGGAGTTGGTTTTATGCAAGTTAAAGATATTTTGGCCGAGGTTGAGAAAATACTTGTACCTATAATTGATAATAATGGATGTGAACTTGTTGAGGTAGAGTTTGTTAAAGAGGGTCCTAATAAGTATTTGAGGGTTTATGCCGATAAAGAGGGCGGAATAACAATTGATGATTGTGAGATTATAAGCAGAGCTTTAGAGGCAGAGCTTGAGAAAAAAGATTTTATTGAACAAGCTTATATTCTTGAGGTCAGTTCACCCGGAATTGACAGAATTCTTAAAAAGGATTTTGAGTATGTCAAGTATAAAGGAAGACTTGTTGATGTTAAGTTGTATAAACATATTGATAATATTAAACAAGTACAGGGAAAGCTTGTTGGTCTTGTTGATGGCAGGATTGTTATCGAGGAAAATGGCCGAGAAATTTCTTTTGAACAAAAAGACGTTGCTTCTTGCAGACTGGCTGTTGTTTTTTAAAGTATTGTCACAAAAAACGCCGCTTCACGAATTGGAGGTATTATAAATATGGATAGCGCAGAGCTTATTGAAGCTTTGAATATTATTGAAAAAGAAAAAGGAATTAATAAGGAAATTATTTTTGAGGCTATTGAAACATCTTTGGTTACTGCTTGTAAAAAGAATTTTGGAACTTCACAAAATATTAAAGTTGATATTAACAGAGAAACAGGTGATGTAAAAGTTTACGCTCAAAAGGAAATTGTTGAGGATGTTTACGATGCTTTTTTAGAGATTTCTTTGGAAGACGCCAGAGAAATTGACCCTGGATATGAATATGGTGATATTGTTGATATTGAGATTACTCCTAAAAATTTTGGAAGAATTTCCGCTCAAACAGCGAAACAAGTTGTTGTTCAAAAATTCAGAGAAGCCGAAAGAGAAAAGCTTTTTAATGAGTATATAGCTAAGGAGCGTGAAATTGATACAGGTATTGTGCAGAGAGTTGAGGGAAAAAAGAATGTTATTGTTTCCCTTGGTAAAATTGACGCTGTTTTGCCGTTTAATGAACAAATAGCCACGGAGGAATATAAGTTTAATGATAGAATTAAAGTATACATACTTGAGGTCAAACAAACAACAAAAGGTCCTCAGGTTACTGTAAGCAGAACTCATTATGAGCTGGTTAAAAGACTTTTTGAACTTGAAGTTCCTGAGATTTTTGATGGAACGGTCGAGATTAAAAATATTTCAAGAGAGGCTGGTTCTAGAACTAAAATGGCTGTTTATTCTAAAAATCCGAATGTTGACGCTGTTGGTTCGTGTGTTGGCCCTAATGGTTCGAGAGTTAATGTTATTGTTAATGAGCTTAAAGGTGAGAAGATTGATATTATCAACTGGAGCGAAGACCCGAAAAAGTTTATTTCTGAGGCTCTTAATCCTTCAGAGGTAATCGCGGTTGAAATAAAAAAAGATGAAAATGAACAAAGCGCAAAAGTTGTTGTACCTGATAATCAGCTTTCTCTAGCTATTGGAAAAGAAGGTCAAAATGTTCGTCTTGCCGCTAGGCTTACAGGCTGGAAAATTGATATTAAAAGTGAGTCTCAGGCCAAGATTACAAGTTTTGTTGATTTTTCAAATAAAGATATTTTTGTTAAAGAAATAAAAACTGATGATTATGAGACTGAAGGTTTTGAGATTGATGAGGAATAGGTGAAGATTGTATGAAACAGCGTAAAATTCCCTTAAGGAAATGTACCGGGTGTCAAGAAATGAAAAATAAAAAAGAGCTCATTAGAGTTGTTAGAAATGACATCGGTGAGTTTTCTCTTGATTTTACGGGTAAAAAGCCGGGAAGAGGAGCTTATGTGTGTCCTTCTTTAGAATGTATTGAAAAGGCTCGTAAAAACAGAGGTTTTGAGAGATCCTTTAAGACGGCTGTTCCTAAAGAAGTCTATGAGAACTTGAAAGGTGAGTTGGATAAAAATGTTAAATAGAAAAGTTATGTCTATGCTGTCTTTGTGCCGGAGCGCGGGAAAAATTGTCTCAGGAGAGCTATCTTGCGAAAAGGCTTTACAAAACTCTTCCGCCAAGTTGATTATCATTGCTTCCGATGCTTCTGAAAATACAAAAAAAAAGTTTAAAAATAAATCTTTTTATTATAATATTGATATTGCTGAATGTGGCTCGAAAGATGAACTTGGAAAAACTATAGGCAAAGAATCCAGAGCCGTTATTGGTATATGTGATGAAAATTTTGCCGTTAAGATAAAAGAATATTTGGGTATACTTTGATATAATTTCTTAAATCACACAATCTTTTTTAAAAATTTGTATTATTGGTATAATAGATTTTGGAGGTGTTATTTTTGTCAAAAACAAGAGTACACGAATTAGCTAAAACATTGAATATTGGCAGTAAGGAGTTAATTGAAAAACTTAAAAAAATGGATATTGAGGTTAAAAGTCATATGAGCGTTTTGTCAGACGCTGTTGTTGACAAGGTACATGAGCTTTTTTCTGAGTCGGAAAAAGAAGACCATAGTAAAGAGCAGAGAAAAAATCAGAAAAAGGAACAAAGTAATGAACAAAAAGCTGTAGATGTTAAAAAAGCTGAAACCAGTAAGGGAAAGAATGCTCATCAGGAAATTAAAGAATCTCCTAAAAAATCCAAAAAGAATAAAAAGAATAAACAAAAGGTTGTTAAACAAGAGGAACCTAAGGAAGAATTGGCGTCAAATATACCAGATTTGGAAGACGAAATAAAAATAATTCAATTGCCAGCAAAAGTCACAGTTAAAGAACTGTCTGAAAAGCTTGAGAAAAATTCCAATGAAGTTATTATGGCGCTTATGAAAATAGGAATTATGGCAACAATAAATCAAGAGATTGATTTTGATATTGCGTCAATTATAGCCGATGGTTATGATGTTATCGCTGAGGAAGCTGAGGAAATTGATCTTCTTGAGGAGGCTTTTAAGGAAGATGATGAAAATGACTCGCCTGAGGATATGAAAGAAAGACCTCCCGTTGTTGTTGTTATGGGGCATGTTGACCATGGTAAAACTTCTCTTCTTGACGCTATAAGACATAGTAAAGTTACCGCTAATGAGGCGGGAGGAATAACTCAGCATATTGGAGCCTATACTGTATCAATTGATGATAAACCTATTACTTTTCTTGATACGCCTGGTCATGAGGCTTTTACCGCTATGCGTATGAGAGGCGCTCAGGTTACGGATGTCGCTATTTTGGTTGTGGCGGCGGATGATGGTGTTATGCCGCAGACTATTGAGGCCATTAATCACGCTAAGGCGGCTAACGTTGAGATTATTGTAGCTATAAATAAAATTGATAAGCCAAGCGCTAATGCGGATAGAGTTAAGCAGGAGCTTGTGGAATATGGTCTTGTCTCTGAGGACTGGGGCGGAAATACCATTTGTGTTCCGGTTTCGGCTATGAGTAAAACAGGTATAGACCAACTTCTTGAAATGATTATACTTGTTTCTGAGATGAAAGAACTTAAAGCCAATCCTAATAAAAGAGCTAGAGGAACTATTATTGAGGCTCAGCTTGATAAGGGACGGGGACCTGTCGCTACGGTTCTTGTTCAAAACGGTACTCTTAAAATTGGCGACCCAATTATTGCCGGTTCTTGTTATGGAAGAATTAGAGCTATGATGAATGACAAAGGTCAGAAAGTAAAAAAGGCGGGGCCATCTGTTCCTGTTGAGATTCTTGGTCTTTCGGAAGTTCCTCAGGCCGGGGATACGTTTTATGTCGCTCGTAATGAGAAGCAGGCCAGACAAGTCGCTGAGGCTATTATCGCTAAGGGCAGAGAGGATATGCTTAAAAATACTCATCAAAAAGTATCTCTGGACGATTTGTTTAGCCAAATTCAGGCGGGTAATGTTAAAGAGCTGAATATTGTAATTAAGGCTGATGTTCAGGGCTCTGTTGAGGCCGTTAAAATGAGTCTTGAAAAACTCTCAAATGAGGAAGTTAGAATTAGGACTATTCATGGCGGTGTTGGCGCTGTTACAGAATCAGATGTTATGCTTGCCAGCGCTTCGAATGCTATTATTATAGGATTTAATGTTCGTCCTGAGGCATCAGCTAAATCTGTTGCTGATGACCAAAAAGTCGACATTCGTCTTTATCGTGTGATTTATAACGCTATTGAAGATATTACAGCGGCTATGAAAGGTATGCTTGACCCTGTTTATGAAGAAAAAATTATTGGTCACGCTGAAATCAGACAATTATTTAAGGCTTCAGGTGTCGGAACTATCGGAGGCTCTTATGTTACAGATGGAAAAATTGTGAGAAACTGTCAAGTTAGAATTATTAGAGACGGAAAAGTTGTTTATGAAGGTGAACTTGCTACTTTAAGAAGGTTTCAAGATGATGTTAAAGAGGTAAATAGTGGTTATGAATGTGGTTTACTTTTTAATAAATTTAATGATATTAAAGTAGATGATATTGTTGAGGCTTTTATTATGGAAGAAATTCCTCAATAATTTTTTAGGCGGTGATGTGATGAAAACCAACAATAGAATGATTCGTATTAATGATGAGATTAAAAAAGAAATTTCTGAAATTATACGTTCAGAACTTAAGGACCCAAGAGTTGGAGTTATTACAAGTGTTCTTAAGGTTGAGACTACAAGTGACCTTAAGTATTGCAAAATTTTTATTAGTATTCTTGGAGACGACCAAAAGAAAACAGAGACTATGGAAGTTCTTAAAAACGCTTCTGGATTTATTAGAAAACGGATTGCGGAGAATATAAATTTAAGAAATACTCCTGAGCTTAAATTTGTACTTGATGATTCTCTTGAATACAGTATTAAAATTTCAAAAATTATTGATGATATAAATAAGGAGTGATTTACTATGGAAACTTTTTCAACGGATATTTATAAAATTTGGTCAGAAAGTAAAAATATTATTATCTCAACCCATACTAATCCTGACGGAGACGCTGTAGGCGCTGTTCTTGCTTTGGCTATGACTGTTAAAATAATTGGAGCTGAACCTATTATCCTTATTGAGAATTATTCTGAGAAATTTGATTTTATTAAAGGCAAAGAATATATTTATGATGGGGATAATTATGATGAGATTAAACCCGATGTTTTTATTGCTGTTGATTGTGGCTCTAAAGATAGGCTTGGAATGGCTGAGGCGGTTTTTGACAGAGCTAATTCAACTTTTAATATTGACCATCATGTAAGTAATGATAATTTCGCTCAAAATAATATTGTTTTGGGCGGAGATTCTTCTTCTTGTGAGGTTGTTTATAAAATAATAAAAAATTTCTGTATTTTAAATAAAGATATAGCTGAAGCGTTATATACAGGTATTGTTACAGATACTTTTGGTTTTAAGTATAATTCTACAAGTAAAAAAACAATGGAAATTGGCGGAAGCCTTATTGAGTTTGGAATAAATCCTTCAGAAGTTCAAGACAAGGTTTTGTATGAGCATACGACTGTAGAAGTGGAAGCTTTTAGAAGAGCTTTGAATAATTTAAAATTTGATGGTGATATAGCTTATACTTATTTATCATATGATGAAATTAAGGAATGCGGAGTATCTAATGGAGATTTGGATGGTATTGTTGAGTATATTTTAAATATAAAGGGAATGTCTATATCTGTTTTTGTATATGGTAAAAAAGATGGTAGAACTAAAATAAGCCTGCGGTCTAAAAAGATAGATGTTAATAAAATTGCTTCAACTTTTGGCGGTGGAGGTCATTTACTTGCGGCGGGGGCTATTTTTGATGGAAGTGTTGAGGAGGCTTTGAACATTGTGTTGAATGAGATAAAAAAGAGTTGAACCAGTATGAGTGATTTAATCGGAGTTATAAATATATATAAAGAAAAAGGGTTTACTTCTCATGATGTTGTAAATATTGTTAGAAAAAGTTTGAATAAAGTTAAAACTGGTCATACAGGAACTCTTGACCCTGACGCTTGCGGTGTTTTGCCTATTTGTGTTGGAAAAGCAACTAAGATTTCTAATTATATCGCGGCGGATATAAAAGAATATAAAGCTGAGTTACTTCTTGGTATTTCGACGACTACTCAAGATATATCGGGAGAAATTTTAAAAAAAATTGATGTTAATATTAATAGAGAAGAAATTGAAAGAAGTATTTTTAGTTTTATTGGACAATATTATCAGATTCCTCCTATGTATTCGGCGATTAAGATAAACGGGAAAAAAATGTATGAGCTTGCGAGAGAGGGCAAAGAGGTTGAGAGAAAAAAAAGACTTGTTAATATATTTAAAATTACTATAAATGATTTTCCTTCTAATGATAGAGTCATTTTTACAGTTCTTTGTTCTAAAGGTACATATATACGAACACTCTGTGATGATATTGGACAAAAACTTGGCTGTGGTGGGTGTATGGCTTCTCTTTTGAGAACAAGGGCAGGTTCTTTTTATTTAAAAGACAGTATTAAAATTGATGATTTTAAGAAAATTGTTAATAGAGATGGAATCTATGAGATTTTAAAACCTATTGATAAAGTTTTGACGGATTATTCGACCGCCGTTGTTTATGAGGCCGGAAATAAATATCTGTATAATGGAAATAAAATTAGCGTTAATTTTATTGATAAAAAAACTTTTGATGAAAATGAGAAGGTTTTACTTTATGATGCTTATGGAAGAATTGTGGGAATTTATCAATTCTTGAATGGCTTTATGAAACCTTTGACTATGTTAATTTAGGAGTAACGTTATGAGGGTTATAAAAAGTGAAAATATAGAAGAAAGCGGCTTTACTGCCGTTACTTTGGGAAACTTTGACGGAGTACATCTTGGACATAAAGAGCTTATTAATTCTGTTAAAAAATATGCGGAAATGTATTCTCTTAAATCAATAGTATTTTCTTTTTTTCCACATCCTAAAGCTGTTTTTGGTGCTGAAATTTTTTATACAATTTTTTCTCCTTATGAAAAAGAAAAAGTTATAGAGGGCTTTGGTGTTAATGAGTTAGTTCAATATCCTTTTTCGAAGAAGTTTGCCGCTATGAAACCCGAGGAATTTGCTCGATTTATATTTGATGATATTAAATGCAGGGTTCTTATTGTTGGAGAGGATTATTGTTTTGGAAAGGATAGAAGAGGTAACTTTGATTTGTTAAAAGCTATTGGTAACAAAAAAGGTGCAGTTGTTGTTAAAATTTCTTCTGTTAAATATAAGGGTGTCCGTGTTAGTAGTACACGTATAAAGGAATGTATAAAAGATAGAAATTTTGGAGAGGTTTCAAAACTGCTTGATAAACCTTATTTTATAATTGGTACTGTTTTACAAGGGAAAAAAATAGGAGGTAAAATTGACTTTCCAACGGCAAACATTATTCCTCCGAAAGATAAATTATTGCCTCCTGATGGCGTTTATTTGACAAAGACGTTATATGATGATAATAGTTATTATAGTATTACAAATATTGGGAAAAATCCTACTGTTGGAGGAACTGAACGAACTGTTGAAACTTTTATATTTGATTTTGACCAAGAGTTATACAATAAAGAAATTATTGTTTGCTTTTATGGTTTTATAAGAGAAGAATATAAATTTTCATCTCTTGATGAACTTAAAAATCAAATTGAAACGGATAAAAATAAAGCTATCAAGGTTTTTAAAAAATTACAGTTATAAACAAAACTGAGAATTGATTCGCTCTTATTTTTTGAATCAATTCTCAGTTTTGTTTTTATATTAATTCTGCTATTTTTTCAATTGCTACATATATTCCTGATATTTCATACCATGTTGGAAAATCTACTACTCCTGTTTGAGGCAAATTAAATATTTTTTGAAATTCTCTTACGGCTTCAGCTGTCTGTTCTCCGTATATACCATCAACTCGTAGTTTTGGAATAGCAGAATAGGTATTGGATATTGCATTGAGTTGTGTTTGTATAGTTCTTACGCTGTTTCCACTGGAACCAACTTGTAAATTTTCATTTGGAAATGATGAGGGTACACCTTTTACAACTTCAGCTTGAGTTAAGTATATGTCATTTCCATAGTAATATCTTAAAATTTGACTTGCTGTGTAGCCTTGGTCAGCTAAATTTTTGCTTCCCCATTGTGAAAGCCAGTTTGGACATGAGACTTTTGAACCATCGCAATATTGGGTTAATAATGGTTGACGAATGCCTTCTTTTGTTACATATGTTGTAAACATTTCGTCTACTATTACAGATATTTCTTCATATATATTTCGTCCATAAGAAAAAGCTTGATCATAAGCTGTCGCATACGTTAAGAAACGGAACTTTTTATTTAAGAGCCTATCTAAAAACTATTAAAATTTCATTCAGTGAAAATAACATCATTACGCTTCAAAATGATTTTATTTTCGCTGATTTTTTGTGTATATTTTGTTTTTAGACAAGCTTTTTTAAATTTTAGACAGATTCTAAAATTTTTTCATGAAAATTTCGGCTTTTTCGCCATCATACTCTATCCTGTCAATGAGGTCTTTTATTATGTTTCTAACTTCAAGGAGCTGCGCCGGAGTTTTTATTTCTATGTCGATAGCTCCGCTTCGTATTTTTTCTGCTGCTTTTAATGCTATGTTCAGATTTGTAAATTTTGTGTCACAGGAATTTATTTTTTCAATAATATTTATTTTTTTTAATTTTAAAGTTTTCATATCTCTGTCGAGGTTTTCTATTTCAGTGGTTATGTAGGAGAGAAGAGTTTCATTTTCGGTAACAGCTAATTTGTGAACAAGAGATTTTATGATAGAATCATTTTCTTTAATTTTTTTTTCAATTTGATGTAACTGTTTTTGCAGGTCATAGTCTAAAAGGTTTGTTTGTTTTTTTTCAAAACTAAAATCGGTTACTTGATTATTTTCGTCAAATAACATTGTTTTTAGCGACTTTATAATTTCTTTATCAAGTTTGTCGCCTCGAGCGTTTTTTGAATCACATAAAGTCTTTCGAGATTTTTCTTTTTTTTCACAACAATAGTAAAAACGGTCTCCGCTTATGCTTGAAGGTCGCATATAACTTCCGCATTTTTTGCATCTTAAGAGGCTTGATAAAAGACCCTTTTTACCAATAGGTCTTCTTATTGTTAACGCTTTTCGGGATTCAATTATGTCTTGAATTTTTATCCAGTCTTCTGATGATATTATGGGCTCATGTTCTCCTACAGCTACTACCCATTCGCTGTAGTCTGTATAGTAAGTAGCATTTGAAGTAAGTTTTGTCCTTCGTAAAACACTTATGCCATGTTTGCCATCAAATTTTTCTTTTGGAACAGCTATTTTAACTCCTTTATTGTTTAGATATTCATAAGCTAAACTATCAGCTGTCATATATATAGGGTGGGTTAACAATCTTCTTATTGTGATGCATTTATAATATTTTCCATTTCTGTTTGTGATTTGGTTTTGCATGCAATAGCTTTGTATTTTACTTATACTTTGCCATTGCAGATATTTTTCAAAAATAAATTTTACTCTTTTACTTTCATCTTTATTTATTTTTAGTGCATTATATTTTTTTGTGATGCCATTTTTGTCGTTGTATTCGACTTTGACTTTATCATATCCTTCCGGTGGGATTGCTCCAAGGTATCTTCCGGTTGCCGCTAAGCCTGTAAAATTATCAACTATTCTTTCAGAAATAGTTTCTCTTTCAAGCTGAGCAAATACGGCAAGTATATACATCATCGCTCTGCCCATCGGAGTTGATGTGTCAAATTGTTCTTTTAGTGAAACATAGGAGCAGTTATGAGAATCCAGCATTTCAACAAAATTAGAAAAATCATTTATATTTCGGCTTATTCGGTCAAGTTTATAACTTATTAGTATATCAAATTTTCTTTTTTTTATTTGATTCTGAAGTATGATGAATTGAGGTCTGTCTATGTTTCCTCCGGAGAAACCTTCGTCCTCAAACACTGTTATATCTGAATTAGGATATTGCATATCGACATACGCCTTACAAGCATTTATTTGATTTTGAATGCTTTCTCCTTTTTCCGAGAGTCTTGATTTTCTGGCATATATTGCTATGTTCATTTTATCACCTCAAGTTTCTGTTTTTACTAAAAATGGAATTAAAATTTTTAATTATGTAGTGACAAAAAATAAAAGATATTATTTATAATCTTATTTATATGAATTAGATAGCTGAATTTTATCATAAAGCTAATAAATAAAACAAGAAAAAATACTTATTAACACGCAAATCAATTTTGCTTTGATAAACAATATCCAATAACCATAAGGATATCAAAAGGTTCAATAAAGTCTAACATAATATTAACGTGAGTTCGATGAAAAATAGAAGTTCATAAGATTATTCTGTGGTATATAGTAATTACATTTTGAAAGTTACAAAAAAATTATTTTACTTGCACGGGCTGCAAATTGCTTTGCAATTTGCTTATCGCCCGGCAGTGCTTTCGCATTCATAAAATATTTTTTTGTTATATCTAAAGTGTAATTACTATAATTACAAGAACCTTACATTTTTTCGTATATATCAAGCTTTTATTACAAAATAAAAAATCCCAATATTATTTCTAATACTGAGATTTTTTATTGTCATCTTAACTTAATGACATGGTCCCTTTATGCTTTTTTTATTTTTAAAATCTGTAAAGTGGTGATGAAATCTAAAATCAGCATTAATACCATATAATTATAATTTCATAGAAAGTGAAATTCTTTTCTTGTTTATATCAACATTAAGAACTTTTACATCAATAATATCTCCAACATTAACAACTTCAAGAGGATGTTTTATATATCTGTTTGTTATTTCAGATATATGAACAAGACCATCTTGATGAACTCCAATATCAACAAAAATACCAAAATCAATTACATTTCTTACAGTACCTTTTAAAAGCATTCCTTCCGTTAAATCCTCAATAGAAAGAACATCACTTCTCAAAATTGGTTTTGGCATTTCATCACGAGGGTCACGACCAGGCTTTTCAAGTTCTTTTAAGATGTCTTTTAGTGTAGGTATTCCTATTTCAAGTTCCTCAGAAAGTTTTTTTATATCTGTTATTTTATCTTTTATATCAGAAATATTATTTTTATAGATATCTGTCAATGTATACCCCAGTTTTGAGAGAAGTTTTTCCGTAACAATATAAGATTCAGGATGAACCCCTGTATTGTCAAGAATATTTTTTCCGTCTGAAATTCTTAAAAAGCCGGCGCATTGCTCAAAGGCTTTAGGACCAAGCTTTTTCACTTTTAACAACTGTTTTCTTTCAATAAATTTTCCATTTTTTTCTCTATAATCAGCTATATTTTTTGCCACAGTACCATTTATTCCCGATATATATGACAAAAGAGCCGGAGAGGCTGTATTCAAATCAACGCCAACATTATTTACACAATTTTCCACAACCCCACCTAAAGTTTCTCCAAGGCGTTTTTGATTCATATCATGCTGATACTGTCCAACGCCAATACTTTTAGGGTCAATTTTAACAAGCTCAGCAAGAGGGTCTTGTAAACGTCTGCCTATACTAACTGCGCTTCTAAGAGCCACATCAAAATCAGGAAACTCTTCTGCTCCAAGTTTTGAAGCGGAATACACAGAAGCCCCCGCTTCATTTACTATTATATACATTACATTGGTATCAATTTCTCTTATTATTTCAGCGGCAAAACTTTCCGTTTCTCTTGAGGCCGTACCATTTCCTATAGCTATCAGCTCAATATTATATTTTTTTATCCAAGATTTTAATTTATCTTTGGCCTCTTGAATTTTATTGTGAGGAGGAACAGGATAAATCACTCCTGTATCAAGAACTTTTCCCGTCCCGTCTATAGCGGCAACTTTGCACCCTGTTCTAAATCCTGGGTCAAGAGCAAGAATCGATTTATTTTTTATGGGAGGTTGAAGAAGAAGCTGTTTTAAATTCTCCCCAAATACTTTTATAGCTCCCTCCTCCGCCTTTTCTGTCAAATCAGCACGAATTTCTCTCTCAATTGATGGAAAAATCAATCTCTTATAACTATCATCAATTATGTTTCTCATTATTTTATCCGTTTTTTCATTATTTTTTATTATAAAACCACTTAATTTTTTCAGTATTTCTTCTGTTGGCGCTTCAATTTTTACATATATAAAATTTTCTTTTTCACCTCTGTTTATAGCAAGAATACGATGTCCCGCAACTTTTTTTATAAGTTCAGTATATTCATAATACATTTCATAAACCGATTCTTTAGTCTCATCAGACACTTTAGTTACTATAAAACCTTTGTCAAAAGTAAGTTTTCTTACCATACTTCTATAATCAGCGTTATCAGAAATCATCTCAGCAATTATATCCATCGCTCCTTGAAGAGCCTCTTCCGATGAACGTACTTCTTTTTCCTCATTTACATATTTTTCAGCTATAGTTATTAAATCATCATTTGTACTTTGCCGAAAAATTATCTCAGCAAGAGGTTCAAGACCTTTTTCTTTAGCTATAGTTGCCCTTGTTCTTCTTTTTGGACGAAAAGGCCGATATATATCATCAATTTCAGTTATTGTTTTAGCCATATCCAAAGCCTTAGATATTTCATCTGTTAGTTTTTCTTGTTCATCAATCAGTTTTCTGACTTGTTCTCTTTTATCATTAAGATTTCTCAAATACACAAGCCTATCATATAACTCTCTCAATAACTGGTCATCAAGAGAACCTGTCATTTCTTTTCTATACCTCGCTATAAAAGGAATCGTATTTCCATCATCTATAAGTTTTACAGTATTTTCAATCTGATATGCTTTCAAATTAAACTCATTTTGAAGTATTTTTAAAATATCCATATTTCCTCCGTTTTTATTTTTTTATTTCCAAAATTTTAGACCTGATATCTCCATCTTTAGAAATGTTTATAATTCCATATGTATATGAATTTTCACCTCTTGGCTGAGAAATACTTCCGGGATTCATATATAAAATATTATTTAAACAAGCTGTCATCGGTATATGTGTGTGACCGAAAAGACATATATCAGCGTTTTTTTCTTCCGCTGAATATGATAGTCTAACAAGATTATATTTTACATTATAGTTATGACCATGAGTAATAAAAAAATTTTTATTATACAGTGAGAAAAATTTTTCAGAAGGTAAGTTCTTCTTAAAATCACCATTTCCGGAAATATTTATAAAATTATAATTAGTAAAACTTGATTTAATCTCTAAAACATCTTGAACATAATCACCAAGATGAATTACATAATTAACGTCTTTTTTATATTGTATTAATACATTTTTCATATTTTCCAAATAGCCATGGGAATCACTAAAAACAAGTATATTCATTACATTTACCTCAATATTCGTTTAAGCTCATTTTTCATCAAAAAAAGAGCTTTTCCTCTATGACTTATTTTATTTTTTTCTTCCATAGAAAGCTGAGCCGTCGTACATTTTCTATCAGGAAGATAAAATATAGGGTCATAACCAAATCCATTTTTGCCTTGAATCTCATAACCAATTATTCCCTCAATAGTTTCTCTGACAGTAAAATTTTTATTAAAAGGTTTTGGCAAAGCTGCGGCAATTACACAAACAAAACGAGCTGTTCTCTGTTCAATAGGAACGTCTTTCATAATTTCAAGGATTTTATTATTTTTTATTGAATATGGAGTATTTTCTCCCATATATCTGGCTGAATAAACTCCGGGTTTTTTATTTAAAAAATCTATCTCAAGTCCCGAATCATCAGCAAGTACAATTTCATTACTTATTTTCATAATTTCAGTAGCTTTTTTTAGAGCGTTTTCCTCAAATGTTACCCCATCTTCAATAATTTCCGTATCTATTCCGGCCTCCTCCATTGATATAACCTCAAAAACGTCACCAAGAATAACTTTTATCTCTTTTATCTTTCCTTTATTTTTTGTAGCGAATATTATTTTCTTTCTATTCATTTTCTCTTCCTTTCCTCTCATAGCCATATACCAAAGACCCTTCCGGAAAATATCTTTTCTCATCATTTACAGTAATTGAGACAACACCAATTTCGTCATACTGAAAAATATTTAACAGCAACTGCCGAATAAGACCAATTTCATAATTTGAACCGCCGCCATAACTCAATATTTCCCCACTTAAGTTTATATATACTTTTTCTTCTATTCTTTCCACATTCAAAACTTTTGTATTTTGCGGAATATAATTTATATTTTGAATGTGATTAAAAAGCTTGTCAAGAGTAATAAATATTTTTTTTGCTAAATTTTCATTATTGGGTATTTGAAAACTTTGTTTTAAAATATCTCCGTAAACATTATCATCTTTCAAATAATACACTGTTATTTCTTCCGCCTTAGCTTTTGACGGAAAAATAAAAATATAAAGTAAAATTACAATTAAAATCATAAATTTTATTTTCATAAAAAACACCTCCACCTAAAATTGTATTTCAGATGGATAAAAGTGACAAGCTAAACAATATTCAAAATTATTTTATAATAACACAATATATAAATCAATTTTTTCTTTAAATTAATAAATCGTCAAATTGACACATAAAAAAATAAAAACTTTTTCTCAAACATAAAATCGACTATATGATATATTATTACAACAATTTAACCTAAAAATAATTTTCAGCCGATGAACTTGTTTATTTTTAGTCTGGATTGCTATAAATATACATCACATAGCCGATTAATTTACAAACTTATGCGATCAATCTATCAATCAAAATCGCTTCCTCTCCAAAAAGGTCCAAGGAATTTTGTATATAAACATTAATTACATTATAATATCATCTAACAAATCAGCAGCCGAAAAAAGTGACGGCATATATCTTTCATAATCAAAAGGATTGCCTTTGTTAACAGCTATTTTCTTTGCCACAGAAAGTGCCTCAAGTCTTTTCATTTCAGCCTTTTTCATTTTCAATTTTTTATTATAGTAATATTCCTGAAGTTCTTCCATATTTTCTCTAAATTTTTTCTTACGTTTTTCCCAAAAGCTATTTTCACTTTTACTCTCAAAAGTACTTTTATGAGCAGAGCCATAACTTGTTCCCTTATAACCCTCCTCAGCGCTTATCTCAAAAACAACATAAGCCGGATTGTACATTTGAGTAGGCGGCCAACCCAAATCCCGTATAAGAGCACCAAGTTCCACTTTCATAAATTTTTCATCACTCATCATTTTCTCAAAAGCAGCATCAGAAATATTTATAACAATTGAAGAACCTGCCAAACCCGTTATAGGGACAGAATCTATAATATCATATACTTCCTTTTTAAATTCTTCCAAAGTTTTCGCTTCACTTTTAAAAACAGACTCTTGCACCCATGGTTCTTGTGTTTCAAAACTTTCCTTTACTTCTTGGAAATTATTTTTTTCCAAATCAACCCTTTTTTTAGCTTTCTCATAATAGCCTGTAAGTTGATTTATTAATGTTGTATTAAGAATGGAATTCACATAATCACCTCCTTTCAAAATTCAGAAAATATTAATAATTTTAAAACATTACAAAAACTCAAAGTACGATTAAGACACTAAGCCGCCAAATCCACATTCATTCCTTGCATTAAAAATCGTTTAACAAGCTCTTCACCCTCATTATAAGGATTTAATTTTGTTTCTTCCTCCAATGATTTTTTCATTACTGTTCTTGTTTCACCGCCCGAAACATAAACTCTCCCACACTCAGGACATACCGACGTTTTGAGTGAAACATTCACACTTAATAGCTTATTACCCTTTTTACTTCCCTCATTTACCGCGTTGCCAACATGTTGTCTTTCGTGAGCAGAGACCAAAGCCGCAGAAGATGAAGGGTCAATATGTCCTGGGGTTTTAAAAGAAACATTAGATTCATTTGAGCCATCAACATATTTTCTGTTTTTACAAGTCTGACATTCTGTTTTCGAAACCTGACCGATTTTTTCTTTACCATCAGAATTTGCGGCATTTTTAGCATACCCTAAATTATAAATGTCTCCATAACTGTTTGATATATTTTGATTTAATGATATTCCATTCATCATATATTTCACCCTCTTTTTAAAATAAGTCCCAAATATTTATAATTATATTAATTATTGTACCATAAATATCCTTATATTTCAATAAAAAGATTTTAAGAAATCATATATCACAGAACATTTTTGCCATTTTAAATTAGTATGAAATTATAGGAAATTACAGGAATTCAACTTAAAAATAATTTTTATTTTGACTTCTTTTGTCCATTTTCAAATTGGATTGCTATAAACCTAATATCAAGGATTACAACTCCCGCAAGGTAAATATCCCTGTTTTAAAGCCTCCTCTTTTGAGTTAAATAAAACTCTATTCTTTTCGGACGGCAAACTTGAACAGTCAGGCAAATGAAATTTCTTACTATTCTTGTTTCCAATAAACTCTTGACTATCTTTTGAATTACTATCAGACTTTGACTTATCATCCAAAGTATTTTCTTCAATTTTATTTCCGGTATTAAACTCAATATTTTGCCCGTCAGAAACAGCAACAATATTACCATAATCATATGTACCGAATATCTTTATACCACGGTCATTTAAAGCTTGTATCGTCTCTTTATGAGGGTGACCATAATCGTTTTGTTTAGCCGCAGAAATAACAGCGTATTTTGGAGCGACTTTATCAAGAAAAACACTTGAGCTTGAAGAATGACTTCCGTGATGTCCAACTTTCAAAACATCCGCATTAATATCAACGCCACTATTAATAATTTCTTTTTCTGAAACTTCCTCAGCATCTCCCATAAAAATAAACTTGTTATTTCCATAAGAGATTTTAACAACAGCGGACCAATTATTTAAATCTTTATAATTATTCCCACAAGGAGCGACAATCTCGCATTTAACATTATTGTCAAAATTAATAGAACTTCCTGCTTTTGCCTCTTTAACAGTAACGTTTTTCTTTGAAAGCGAATCTATCATCCTTTCAAAAGTTTTTGTAGTATGTTCTTTTTTAGGCATATAAAACTCACCAACATCAAATTTATCAATAACTGAAGCCATTTCTGAAATATGGTCTTCGTGTGGATGCGTAGCAACAATAACATTAAGTTTTTTTATCCCGCAATTATTCAGATATCCAATAACAGCATTATCTTTTGTCTCACCGGCATCAATAAGCATATTATATCCATTAGGTGATTGAATAAGAATACTATCAGCCTGTCCAACGTCAATATAATTTACTTTAAGAACGCCTTTTTGTTTTGACATATCTTGTGTCGTCTCATTATCTTGTGTCGAATTTTGAGAAAAATCACATCCAATAAGAGAAAACAATAAGACAAAACAAAGTAAAACCATAAAAAAACACTTAAAATTATATTTTAAAGATTTAATAATAATCACCTCTCAATAATTCCTCCGCCAACAATATACTCATTATCATAAAAAACAGCAGCCTGCCCTGGTGTGACAGCTCTTTGAGGTTCATCAAAAACACATTCCGCAAAATTACCTTTAATTTTAATAGTACACGGAGATTTCTTTTGACTATATCTAATCTTTCCCAAAACTCTGTATTCACCATCTTTAGGCTCAAAAGCCATAAAATTAAAATTTTTGACAAAAACCTCTTTTTTAAAAAGACACTCATTATTACCTATAACAACCTCATTTGTCTCAGGACGAATCTCGCATACATACATTGGTTTTCCAAACGATATTCCAAGCCCTTTTCTTTGTCCGACAGTATAATTGATTATTCCCCTGTGAACTCCCAAAATATTTCCATTAAAATCAACAAAATTACCTTTTCGAATCTCACTGTCACTGTTTTCTTTAATAAATTGCCCATAATCATTATTTCTAACAAAACAAATATCCTGACTATCAGGTTTCTTGGCAACATGAAGACCAATTTCAGCGGCGATTTTTCTTATATCATCTTTCATATAATCACCAACAGGCATAAGAGTATGACTAATTTGCTCTTGTGTAAGATTATATAAAGCATAAGTTTGGTCTTTCAAAGAAGTTTCAGCCGTTCTTAAAGTATATCTTCCAGTAATAGGATATTTAACAACTCTGGCATAATGTCCTGTAGCAATATAATCGGCGCCAAGTTCCAAAGCTTTTGAAAGCAAAACCTCCCATTTAACATATCTATTACATGCTATGCAAGGGTTCGGGGTTATCCCTTGAAGATACTCGTCAATAAAATAATCAATAACGTATCGCTTAAATTCTTTTTTAAAATTTAAAACATAGTAAGGTATGCCAATTTCGGCGGCCACACTCCTAGCGTCATCAACCGCCGAAAAACCGCAGCATCCCCCCTTTTCCTCAATAATTTCTCTGGTATCATCCTGCCAAATCCGCATAGTAACGCCAATAACGTCATAACCTTGTTTTTTAAGAAGATACGCCGCGACAGAAGAGTCAACTCCGCCAGACATACCAACAATAACCTTTTTCCCCATATAAATCACACCTTAATAATCCTCTTCCGGAATTTCATCATGTTCACTAATATCATTAACGGGTTCTTTAAGTCCCTCAATAATAACACCCTCTTTTTGAGCGTAATCCCATAAAGCGGCATGCAAAGCCTCCTCAGCGAGACAAGAGCAATGAACTTTAATAGGAGGCAGTCCGTCAAGGGCTTCCATAACCGCTTTATTTGTAACTTCCAAAGCCTCTTGAATTGTTTTTCCTTTAACAAGTTCTGTTGCCATACTGCTTGTAGCGACAGCAGCTCCGCAACCAAATGTTTTAAATTTAGCATCTTCAACAATTCCATTTTCTATTTTAAGATATACTTTCATAATATCACCGCATTTAGCGTTTCCAACTGTTCCAACGCCACTAGCGTTTTCAATTTCCCCAACGTTTCTTGGATTAGTAAAATGATCCATAACCTTTTCACTATACATATTTTTTTCCTACCTTTCAAAAATATATTAAAAATTATACGTCTATTTATTTTTTAGATACTCTTCATAAAGAGGTGACATATCTCTAAGCCTGCTAACAATGGGCGGCAATTCTCTAATAACATAATCAACTTCTTCTTCTGTATTGAACATACCCAGAGTCAGCCTAAGTGAACCATGTGCCTTTTCATGAGGCAAACCAATAGCTAAAAGAACATGAGACGGGTCAAGAGAACCTGACGTACAAGCGGAACCACTTGACGCACAAATACCTTTCATATCAAGCATAAGCAAAATAGACTCTCCTTCAATAAACTCGAAAGATACATTTACATTTCCCGGCAGTCTTTTTTCTTTGTCACCGTTTAATCTTGAATTTGGAATTGAATTCAAAATTCCGTCAATAAGCTTATCTCTTAAATAAGTAAGCCTTTCCATCTCAGATTTCATTTCCTTTGTAATAAGCTCAATCGCTATTCCCATGCCAACAATACCAGGAACATTTTCAGTTCCCGCACGTCTGTTTCTTTCTTGTGCCCCACCATGAATTAAAGGTTTAATTTTTATGCCCTTTCTAATATATAACGCACCAATCCCCTTTGGTCCATAAAATTTATGAGAAGATAAAGAAAGTAGATCAATATTCATTTCTTTAACATCAATCGGAATATGTCCAACAGCCTGAACTGCGTCAGTATGAAAAATAATGCCATTTTCTTTAGCGATAGCACCTATTTCTTTAATAGGCTGAATAGCACCTATTTCATTATTGGCGAACATAACTGAAATTAAAATAGTATCTTTTCTTATAGCTTTTTTAAGCTCATCAATCTCAACAACTCCAAATTCATTAACAGGCAAATACGTAATATCAAAACCTTTACTCTCAAGGTACTCGCAAGTATGCAAAATAGCGTGATGTTCAATAGAAAGAGTAATAATATGCTTACCTTTCTCCGAATAACTATCAGCAATTCCCTTAACAGCCCAGTTGTCGGACTCAGAACCTCCTGCTGTAAAATAAATCTCATTTTTCTCAGCATTAATGGCTTTAGCAACTTGCTCTCTCGCTTTTTCAACAACAGCTTTATTTGTTTGAGCGATTTTATATATACTGGATGGATTTCCATAGCTTTCAGAAAAATACTTAGTCATAGTTTCAATTACTTCCGGTCTCACTCTTGTTGTAGCGGCATTATCAAAATAAATAATATCATTCATTTAAAAAATCATCTCCATTCTAATTTCTTTCAGCGCCAATATAATCATCCGCCAAATCTTTTAAAGATATTGAATCAACAACCTCGGAAAGACTGTCGCTTATTTTTTCCCATACATTTTTTGTGACGCATTTTTTACATGTTCCATTTCCACAAGTAACATTTTTTTTGTCAGAAACGCATTCAACAACATTTAAAGGTCCCTCAAGAACTCTCAATATATCCCCTACAGAAATATCTTTAGAGTCTCTTTCTAAAATATAACCGCCTTGAGCTCCTCTTATACTTTTAACAAATCCGTTCTTTTTAAGAATAGCCATAAGCTGTTCAAGATAAGCCTCTGAAATTCCCTCTCTTTCAGCAATACTTTTTAAGGAAACACAAGAACCTTTCTTACAATGTACAGCAAGGTCAACCATTGCTTTAAGACCATATCTCCCTTTTGTAGACACTTTCATAAAACTCACCTCAATTCAAACCAAGTTACTTGGTTTTATATAGAATATACCACTATCTAAACGCAATGTCAAGGTATTATATTAAAAAAATGTTTTTCTGGTTATATTGACTAATTCTATGGTTATTTCCTTTGTTATGTTTTTCGGCAAATTAATTATAGAATAAAATAGACTTATGGCTTTTTTTTTTAGAACTTACGTTAAATTACATAATATTGTCCTAAAAATAAATTTTGAATATAATTCTCTAGATTCACATATAGTTTTAATAGCTATTTTTTAGGAGGGCATTTCTTTGAAGGCTTATATTGAAAAAAGAGCTGTTGAAATTGCTGAATTTATTGTAAAAAGTAATGCTACTGTTAGAGAAACCGCCAAAAAGTTTGGAATAAGTAAATCTACCGTACACAAGGATATTACTGAAAGATTACTGAAGATAGATATATCTCTAGCAAATGAAGCCCGAAAAGTTCTTGAAGTAAACAAGTCGGAAAGACATATAAGAGGCGGAATGGCAACAAGAAAAAAATATTTAGGTAAATAGTAAAAATAAATTAAAAAATAATTTTTGAATTTATTTTTATAGAATGTTAGTGGAATCTATCATAAAAA
>CATJCJ010000301.1 GCA_949738935.1 uncultured Eubacteriales bacterium
AAGAACGTTAGATGCTGTAACATTCATCATTTCTTTAGCCATATCAGCGTCTTCTATACGAGATTTAGCTGAAGAAAGGTTTTCAGAAGAAACCTGAAGATTGTTGCTTGTGTAGTCAAGTCTGTTCTGAACAGCACCAAGTTTAGCAACCTCATCAGATACTTTGCTAATAGCTGAATCAAGAACTTTAATCTGTGCAGTTAAATCCACACCTGATTTAGCTTTGTCCGCTACAGTGCTGGCAACTTTGTGCAAATTAGTAGCGAGTTTGCTTGCGTACATAGCCTCAATATTAAGAGTTATTTTCTGAGAAGCGTTCGCCCCAATCTGGAAGAAGAGGTCTGTACCGCCTTTTTTGAATTTACCAGTAGCGAGAGTCTTTTTGTTGAATTCTGTTCTTCCTGCCATAGCGTCAATTTCTTCTGTAAGCTGTGTAAGCTCTTTAGAAATTTTCTCGCGGTCAGCTGTCTGATTAGTATCATTAGAAGCCTGAACAACAAGCTCTCTCATTCTTTGAAGCATAGACTCAATTTCACTCATAGAACCCTCAGCTGTCTGAATCAAGCTGATAGCGTCCTGAGCGTTTTTGTTAGCCATATCAAGACCTTTAATCTGAGCTCTCATTTTCTCAGTGATAGCCAAACCTGCGGCATCATCTGCAGCGTGATTGATTTTTTTACCGCTTGAAAGTCTTTCGCTCGCTTTTGATAATTTGTTACCAACAGAACCTAAGTTTCTGTGTGAGTTTAAAGCTCTGATATTTGTGTTAATTACTGTATTACTAGCCATAGTAAATCCCTCCATTGATTTAAAATTTAACGCGATTCCATTCGCATTTATAATATAATATATTATGTTATAAATATAAATCAAAGCCGTCAAAAAACTTCTGCGGCAGTATTTCGCGACCTCCATTTATTGTTTACAATATGTATATCGTCATTATAGAAAATAACTTAACAACTTTTCTAAAAAAATAAAAATTTTTTTGATTTTTTCTTCTTGTAATTTTCCAAAATAAGGATTATACTTGTTATAAAGAAATGATATTTAAGGTGCTCCCCTCAATATTATAACTCAAAAAATTTTAAAGAAAGAAGGTAAAAATAAATGAACATAAGAAAAAGCGGAATACTTTTGCATCCGACAAGCCTTCCGTCAAAATACGGAATAGGAGAGCTTGGAAAAGCGGCAATAGATTTTATAGACTTTTTAAAAAAAGCCAATCAAAAAATATGGCAGATACTCCCTCTCGGGCATACAAGCTTCGGCGACTCACCCTACCAAAGTTTTTCAACATTCGCGGGAAATCCTTTGCTCATAAGCATAGAAAAACTTATAGAAGACAATCTTTTAGATGAAAACGATATAGAAGCCTTTCCCTCTTTTTCAGATACAAAGGTTGACTATGGCAAAGCAATCGACTTCAAATATCCTCTGTTCAGAAAAGCGTACTCAAATTTCAAAATGATAAAAGATAAGAAAACTCTTTCAGAATATAACATATTTTGTAAAAAAAATGCCGACTGGCTTGACGACTATTGTCTTTTTATATCACTAAAAAATCATTTTATAGAAGAGCGAAAAAACACTTGGGAAACTCCCGAATACAAAGCTTATAAAAAAGCGAATTCCGATACACAAACAGAAAACACAATAAACGACTGTTTTTATGGCGCAAGCTGGAACTCATGGCCCGAGGACATAGCCCAAAGAAAAAAAGCTTCGGTGGAAAAATGGACAAGACGCTTAAAAAACGAAATCAACTTTTACAAATTTTTGCAATACAAATTTTTTGAGCAATGGAACAAGATAAAAAACTACGCCAACGAAAACGGAATTGAGATAATAGGCGACATTCCCATATTTGTAGCAGCTGACAGTGCGGATACTTGGAGCAATCCAAAACTTTTCAAGCTTGACGCTAAAGGTTATCCGACAGAAGTGGCCGGAGTCCCCCCCGATTATTTCAGCGAAACGGGTCAGCTTTGGGGAAATCCACTTTATGACTGGTCATATCATGAAAAAACAAAATATGACTGGTGGGCAAAAAGAATAAAAAATACCCTAAACCTCGTGGATATAGTGAGAATAGACCATTTCAGGGCATTTGATTCCTACTGGTCAATACCATATGGCTCAGAAACCGCTATAAAAGGCGAGTGGAAAAAAGGTCCGGGAGCGAAAATATTCAAAGCCATAGAAAAAAGCCTTGGAAATCTTCCAATAATAGCGGAAGATTTGGGAGATTTAAACAAAGAGGTAATTGAGTTAAGAGATGAATTAGGTTTTCCGGGAATGAAAATATTACAATTCGCTTTTGGAGACGGTTCAAAAAACGAATATCTTCCTCACAATTATAAAGGAACAAACTTCATAGTATACACAGGAACTCACGACAACGACACAACAATAGGCTGGTACGCTCAAACAGACGACAACACAAAAAACTATCTTCGCCGAGTTTTAAACATTTCGGGTGACGATATAGCTTGGGATTTAATCCGAGCGGCTTTTGCCAGCACAGCCGACACCGCTGTAATACCGCTTCAAGATGTTCTTTGTTTAGATTCGGACGCCCGAATGAACACACCAGGAATTCCAGGAGGAAACTGGCAGTTTCGATTTAAAGAAGAACTTTTAACAAATGAAAAAGCTGAAGGTCTTGCCTACTTCACCGAACTATACAATAGATAAATCAAGCGGGAGACTGCTCCTTTCAGTCTTCCGCCCGTATGAACAAAAACATACCGCGGGTATTTTTCCCGCGGTTTTTTCTATGAGATTCCAAACAAAACAACCTCAGCCTTTTTCAAAGATTTTTTAACATCAATAACCCTTTGATTGGAAGAACCTTTCCAATGCAAAGAATTGTCTTTAAACTTCTCAATAAACTTTCCATCAACAATAACATCAATGAAAGGTATAAAATCAATAGTATTAATATTTTCCCACAAATACCCCGTATAAAGCCAAATAGTTTTAAACGGGTATTTACTCTTCACCTCTCGGATAAACTTTCCAACAGCCTTTCTGTTATCAGGAAAAAGAGGGTCGCCGCCGCTTAATGTAACCCCGTCAATATAATCCTTTTGAAGCTCATAAAAAATCTCATTTTGAGCGTTATCATCAAATATAAGACCGTCATCAGGGTTCCAAGTTATAGGGTTTTGACAGCCAACACATTTGTGTCCGCAGCCCGAAACCCATAAAACAACTCTCAGCCCGCAGCCATTAAGCATATCATCTTTAGTAATATTATGGTATCTCATAATAAAACTTCCTCCAAAAAAACGTTATTGTTTTTACATACTTTTCCTATCAGCGATTTCAGCCATTTTAGCGGAATTTAATCTCGTATCCCCATGAACTCTAGAATAGCTCAAATAACCATTCATTCTATCAATTTTAGTAAGATTACGGCTTCCGCACTTAGGACAAATATCCATAGAGAGCTCCTCATGTCCGCAGTCATCGCAATAAGACAAAGAGAGATTAACTCCCTCATAAAAACCCATATTCATAGCTCTCCTCACAAGGGTCTTAACAGCCGCGACATTATAATTAATAGGATATTTAACATACTGTATTTTACCGCCATTAAGCATATTCCAAAATCTCTTCTCAAGGTCTTGTTTTTTAATAGGGGAAATATCCTCACTAACGTGGCAGTGAAAAGAATTACTAACATACTTTCTGTCTGAGACATTAGGAACAATTCCATATTTCTTTCTAAACTGGGTGACCTGCAGCCCGCATAAACTCTCAGCCGGCGTACCATATATGGCATATAAAATACCGTCTTGTTCTTTAAATTCCTCAGTTTTTTTATTAATATACTCCATAACTTCCAAAGCGAACTGTCCGTCCTCAGCGATAGACTTTCGATTATAAAGCCTTTGAAGCTCATTCAAAGCTGTAATACCAAAAGAAACGGTAACATATTTTAAAAGGGGTTTAATCTTTTCATTTGGTTTCAGATGTCCGCCGTAAAATCCTCCCTCGCAATAAGCCAATGGATTTGTGGATGCTTTCATTTCCCCAAGATACTCAAGGGTTCTGATATGTAAATTTCTAATCATTTCAAGATAATAATCCAAAACCTCATAGAAATCTCTGCTTTCAGCCCTAGCCTTAGCCAAAATCATAGGCAAATGAAGAGATATAGCTCCGGCGTTCCATCGTCCAACAACAATAGGCTTATCACTATCATCTAAAGGAGTAATTCCCCCCTTTTCAAACCAAAGAGACAAAAAAGCCCTGCACCCCATAGGGCTTATAACAACACCATACTTTTGATACGCGGAAGCCACATAACTATCGCCCGAAAGACTGAGCCAATCAGGATACATAGTTTTTATAGAGCACTCAATCCCCGCGTTAAAAACATCCTCAAGCTCACAACCCTCGCCATGAAGTTTTTCATCATAAAGAAAAACAATTTTAGGAAATAGGACAGGCTTTTTTCCGTCGGCTTTTCCCTGACCATTTTTATGAACCTCCAAAGCGGTAACAGAAGCCATTTTAGCGAATTCACTTTTTCCAAGACCAAGAGTAATAGTAACAAAAGGATAATCTCCCCTTGACGAGCCCACAGAATTAAGTTTATATTCAAGCCCCTGAAAACCCTGTTCAAACTCTCGTTTAACTTTTCTTCTAGCAATCTTGTCCGCATACTCAAGCTCAGTTTCAGAAGGCTCAAAAATTCTATCGTGTCCAATAATCTCAACAGTCTCATCATAATACTTTTTATAGCTTTTCTCAGCGTAAGGCTCCAAAATTTTATCAATCTCAGGAACAGTAAAACCACCATATTGCTGAGCCGCCGTAGATAAAACAACATCGCCAATAACATCAAAAGCGACAGCAAGAGTTTTAGGTTCATTATACCACAAATTACCCATTTCAAAACCGCCTCTCAAAACACTTTCCATATCAAACAAGCAGCAATTCATAGTATCTCTTCTGGAAGCCATATCGTGTATATAAATATAGCCATCCTTACAAGCCTGCAATTCCTCAGTAGTCAAAAAGAACTTCTGATACAATTCCTTATTAAGATGATTATAAATAAGACTTCTTTTTGTAGCGACGAGAGCGCTGTCAGTATTACTGTTTTCCTTATCACCGATATACATAATCGACTGAGCCTTTTGATAAACATCGTCAAGCATATGAACAAAATCTTTTTTATAATTTCTATAATCTTTATAGCTTTTAGCGACTTTAGGTTCAACAATCTCAAGCGCGCTCTCAACAAGATTATGCATAGTCTGGATAGGAACTTTCAAAAGCCTGTTTTTATTAATCTCATTTTTAACAAAGTCACAAATGCGAATAATCTCATCATCTTTAAACTTATACATAACTCTGTCAGCTGACTTTGTAACAGCGGCAACAATTTTTTTCTCATCAAAATCTTCCAAAGTACCATCCTTTTTAACAATCCTAACCACGGCAAACCCCCCTTAAAAAAATAAACAAACAATCGTGGGCTTCATCCCATACACACTAATTTAAAACCATGGGATACTGTCCCATACCCCGCAAAACCCTTTGAAAAGGGCTTGACCCTAAACCTTAATAAGCAAAAACTATCCTTTTTGGCTGAAAATTTATTATTTTTTCGGCAAAACGCAGTTTCGTTTAAAAGTTTTTACCTCGCCTTTTTCAAAAAACGAGTAGAGTTTGAGACAAAGCCTCAATATTTTTATAAATTAGGTTGTTGTAATGTTTAAAAAAGGTGCGATACAATGTATCCACCTTTTTTAAACATTACAATTTCTCAGTTTATCTCAAAACTTCGACAGATAAAGTAACCTTTTCGCCGTTAACATTCCATTCTTTGCTTATATCACCAACGCCTTCAACAATCTCATTTGCCAAAACATCATTTTTAATATCGGTGCCGTTCCTATCAAAAATCTCTTTAATTTTGGAGTTGCCGTTGTGATACACTCTAATCCTGTCAAGAACCTCAAAATCGGCGTCTTTGCGCATAGTTTGAATTTTACTTATAATCTCACGCACAAAGCCTTCCTCAATAAGTTCGTCAGACAAAACCGTATCAAGAACAACCGTAACATTTTTATCGCTTTCAGCGACAAAACCCTCCGTCTGAGCATTATCTATCAAAACATCATCCTCAGCAAGCTCAATATTCTCGCCGTCAACAGTAAATTTAATACAATTATTGCTTTTAAGTTCATTCATCAATTTTGTACCATCAGATGTTTTAAGATACTCACCTATTTTAGGAACAAGTTTACCATATTTTTTACCCAAAGTACGAAGCTGCGGTTTAAAAGAATAGCTTGTAAATGACGAAACATCATCTGTAAATATCAATTCTTTAACATTAAGTTCTTCCGTAACAATATTCCGATACATTTCAGGCAGTTCTCTTTCAGCCTTAACAAACATTTTGCCTATAGGCTGACGATTTTTAATTCCGGAAGTATTTCTGGCGGCGCGTCCGGCAACAACCATACTCAAAACAAGTTCCATATTATTTTCCAACTCAGAATCCACATATTCCTCATGATATTCAGGAAAATCAGCCAAATGAACACTTTCCGGAGCACTTGAGTAAACCTTTCTAACAATATTCTGATAAATATTCTCAGCCATAAAAGGAACAAACGGAGCCGAAAGCTTAGCGAGTTCAGTCAAAACTGTATATAATGTCATATAAGCGTTCACTTTATCCTGAGGCATATCCTTTCCCCAAAATCTCTCACGCGAGCGTCGCACATACCAGTTACTGAGCTCGTCCACAAAATCACCCATAGCCCTCGCCGACTCAGTAATTTTGTATTCATTAAGGCTATCATCAACATATTTAATCAAAGAATTCAATTTTGAGAGAACCCACCTATCCATAGGAGGCAACTTATCATACTCAAGCTCATAGTCGTTTGGATTAAAATTATCAATATTAGCGTAAAGAACAAAGAAAGCGTAAGTATTCCAAAATGTTCCCATAAACTTTCTTTGCCCCTCATTAACAGCCTCCTCATAAAAACGGCTTGGAAGCCAAAGAGCACTGTTTGTATAAAAATACCACCTAACAGCGTCGGCGCCTTGTTTATTAAGAACAGACCACGGGTCAACAACATTTCCCTTATGTTTGCTCATTTTCTGACCATCCTTATCCTGAACAAGGCCAAGAACAATAACATTCTCATAAGGAGCCTTATCAAAAAGCAAAGTAGAAATAGCCATAAGAGTATAGAACCAACCTCTTGTCTGGTCAACAGCCTCAGAAATAAAATTAGCCGGAAAATTTTCCTCAAAGGCCTCTTTATTCTCAAAAGGATAATGTAACTGAGCGAAAGGCATAGAACCAGAATCAAACCAGCAGTCAATAACCTCAGATACCCTTTTCATTTTTTTACCGCATTTAGGGCAATTCAAAAAGACATTATCAATATAAGGTTTATGAAGCTCAATATCGTCAGGGCAATTATCACTCATAGACTTAAGCTCCTCAATACTTCCGACAGCGTGTCTATGCCCGCATTCACATTCCCAAATAGGCAGAGGAGTTCCCCAATATCTTTCACGGCTCAAACCCCAGTCAATAACATTTTCAAGGAAATTTCCAAATCGACCGTGTTTAATATTATCAGGCATCCAATTAACTGTCTCGTTATTAGCGATAAGTCTGTCACGAACTTCCGTCATTTTAATAAACCAAGTATCTCTGGCATAATAAAGCAACGGTGTGTCACATCTCCAGCAGAAAGGATAACTATGCTCAAAAGGAATAGCCGCGAAAAGCTTTCCATTATCCTTAAGATTCTCAATAATAAGCTTGTCAGCGTCCTTAACAAACATACCTTTCCAAGGTTCAGCCGAATCAACAAATTTTCCCTGTTCATCAACAAGCTGAACAAAAGGCAAATCATAATTCTGACCAACTTTAGCATCATCCTCACCAAAAGCGGGAGCGATATGAACAATACCCGTACCATCAGTAAGAGTAACATAAGGGTCACAAGTAACAAAATAAGCTTTCTTATCAGGTGAGACAAAATCAAACAAAGGCTCATATTCCATACGCTCAAGTTCCTTGCCTTTCATTGCCTCAACAACCTCAAAGTCCATATCAGAGAGAACTGTCGAAGTAAGAGCGTCAGCGAGAATAAAACTTTCTTCTCCAACTTTAACCCTAACATAATCCTCCTTAGCGTTAACACAAAGGGCAACATTAGACGGCAAAGTCCAAGGAGTTGTAGTCCAAGCAAGAAAATACTCATTATCCTTACCCTTAATTTTAAACTTAGCAATAACAGAAACCTCTTTAACATCTTTATACCCCTGAGCTACCTCATGACTTGACAGAGCCGTGCCGCATCTTGGGCAATAAGGAACAATCTTATGTCCCTTATACAAAAGGTTTTTGTCCCAAATCCGCTTAAGAGCCCACCAGACAGACTCAATATAATTATTATGATAAGTAACATATGGATTATCCATATCAGCCCAAAAGCCAACCCTATCACTCATCTCACGCCATTCACTTTCATATTTAAAAACGCTTTCCTTACATTTTTTAATAAAAGGCTCAACACCATAACTTTCAATTTGGGGTTTACCGCTTATTCCAAGAATTTTTTCAATCTCAAGTTCAACAGGGAGACCATGAGTATCCCATCCCGCTTTTCTTAAAACCTTAAAACCCTTCATTGTTTTATAACGCGGAATAATATCTTTAACAACACGAGTAATAATATGACCTATATGCGGTTTTCCGTTAGCGGTCGGAGGCCCGTCATAAAAAGTAAAAACAGGGCAGCCATCTCTTTTTTCTATACTTTTTTGAAATATATTATTATTTTTCCAAAATGACAAAATTTCCTTTTCTCTTTCAACAAAATCCAAGTTTGTAGTCACTTTATCATACACATCAAATACCTCCTTAAACATATGTGCATATTTAATTTTTATTATACAGGGTTTTCCTATTATATGTAAAGAGTTTTTTTTAATTTTTTAAGACTTTTAAGACCTTGAGGCTCCGCCTCAAACTCCGCTTCTTTCTTGAAAGAAAGAAGCAAAGAACTTTAAAGCGAAACTCCGTTTCGCCGAAAAAACATCACAAACTTTGCCTAAACCAATTTTTACCGATAATCTCAATTCTCTTTCAGCGAAACGGCAGTTTCGCTTTAAAAGTTTAGGCTCAAGCCCTTTTCAAAGGGCTTGCGGGTTTGGGCAGTGCCCAAGGTCTTTATCTTTATTTTTTAAACTAATTTTATTCTATGAAAAGATTTCTTGCCTTTTTGAATCAGAACCTCATCATTTTCAAAAAGGTCATATGTGATAACATAATCTATTCCCTCAACTTTTTTATCAGCAACCTTAACTCCGCCCTGTTTTATAAGCCTTCTGGACTCACCTCTTGACGGGCTAAGCTTAGTTTTTTCAAGAGCCTCAATAATTCCAATTCCGTCTCCAAAATCCTCTTTGGCAATTTCAGTTGTTGGAACAGAACCCCCCGCTCCCGTCCCACCGAAAAGCGAGCGAGCGGCTGTTTGAGCTTTTTTCGCTTCATCATCACCATGAACAATTTTAGTAAGCTCAAACGCCAAAACTTCCTTAGCATGGTTAATTTTATTATCCTCAAGAGCGGAAAGTTCTCTAACCTCGTCCATAGGCAAAAATGTTAAAAGTCCAAGACATTTTCCAACATCTCCGTCATCAATATTTCTCCAATATTGATAAAACTCATAAGGAGTCGTTTTATCAGGGTCAAGCCATACCGCACCCTTTTGAGTTTTTCCCATTTTTCTGCCGTCACTTGTTGTAAGAAGTTTAAATGTAAGACCATAAGCGTCTTTGTTTTCGACACGTCTTATAAGGTCGACGCCCCCAAGAATATTAGACCATTGGTCATTTCCCCCAAGCTGCATTTTACAATTATACCGCCTGTTCAGCTCAAGAAAATCATAGCTCTGCATAAGCATATAATTAAACTCAAAAAACGACAACCCTTTTTCCATTCTTGTTTTAAAGCAATCGGCAGTAAGCATTCTATTAACAGAAAAATGCACTCCTATTTCCCTTATAAACTCAATATAATTAAGATTTCTAAGCCAATCGGCGTTATTTACGATAATTGCCCTATCATCGGAGAAATCAATAAAATTTGAAAGTTGCTTTTTAAAACAATCAACATTATGAGAAATCTCATCATCATTCATCATTCTTCTCATATCAGTACGGTCTGTAGGGTCACCAACCATTCCTGTTCCTCCCCCAACAAGAGCGATAGGTCTGTGTCCCGCTCTCTGCATATGGCTCATCGCCATAACCGTAAGAAAATGCCCAACAGTCAGGCTGTCAGCTGTAGGGTCAAAACCGATATAAAAAGTCACTTTCTCTTTTTCAAGCAATTTAATTATTTCATTTTCATGAGTTGTCTGCTCAACAAATCCTCTTTCTTTTAAAGTATCAAATACATTAGCCATTTTCATTCTCCTTTAATTTTATTATCAAAACTATAGTAATTACACTTTAGATATAACAAAAAATATTTTTCGAGTGCGTAAGCACTGCTGGGCGATAAGCGAATTGCAAAGCAATTTGCAGCTCGTGCAAGTAAAATAATTTTTTTGTAACTTTCAAAGTATAATTACTATAATAGCTCCACCTCGCTAATTCAACAAAACAAAAACGATAGTTTTTGTTTATTAAAGTTTTCGGTCAAGCCTTTTTCAAAAGGCTTGCGGGGGCATGAAACAGCGTCCCATAAAAAAAGACCCATTCCATCCAATAAGGACGAATAAGCCGTGGTACCACCTTAATTCACGGGAAAATTTATTCCAAAGAAACAAATTCCACATCTCAAAACTCCGTTTAACGCACAGAACACGCCAAAAAGGAAAGCTCGCCGGGCGTATACAAAATTTATGTTCTGCAAAGCTTTCACCAGCCGCCATGCTCTCTGCCATTGTAACCATAAATTCTTTTAACCGGGTCATAGCCGAATAAAATTATAAAATTCTTATGTTTCCGATTATAACATAAAAAATATATAATTGCAACAAAAAAAACAAATCGAAAAAAAGAACCCTTCGTGTTTCCACGAAGAGCCCTTTTTTTAAATAATCTATAATCTCAACTCGTAAAGTACAAAGTTTAAATTACTGAGCGTTGTAAGTTGCTGTTCTTGTATCAGCATCCCAACCAACATTTACACCAACAGCCTGACCAATAGCTCTGAAAGGAACGAACATTCTTCCGTCTTTAATTTCAGCTTTAACACCATTATCCATAGCTACGTCAGTTCCGTTAATTTTCATAAGGTTGCTTCCAGCAGTAAACTGAATGATAGTTCTGTTAGTACCTGCCGCATAAGTGATAGTAGCAACTTTATTAACAGCGTCGAAAGAAATATTAGTTGACTGGTCAGCAGTCTCAGGACTTTCACCCAACAATGCTACAGCAACAAATCTCAATGGAACTAAAGTAGAGTTGCTTTCAGGCTGGATATAAGGAGCTACAGGCATTTCATAGCTTTCCTCACCAACAAGAACATTTTTCTCATCAATAGTTACTTTAACAACTTTGTCAAGAGTACCTGTCTCAGTTACAACATCAATATAGTTAGCAAATTTGATTGCGTCATTATCATCAAAGTATCCAAGACCTTTTTCACCTGATTCACAACCTTCATCAACCATACCTTCAGAGTAGTTGTTGATAATAGCTGAACCGCTTACTTTAAGACCGTAGTTACCCTGAGGAACTGAACGAGTAGTACCAATCTTAACATTCTTAATAGTAATCTTAGAAGCGTCTACAGAAGCTGAGTCAACCTCAAATCTGATATAACCGTCTTTTACTCTAAATTTAGTAATCTTAAGGTCTCCATCGATTTCATAATCAATGTCCTCATCAGCGAAACCTAACTCAGAATCACCATATACACTGTCGATTGCGATTCTAACTTCACCATTCTTAACAAGCATTCCGCCTTCAGCCTCAGTAAGAACGATATCAGCAGCATCTATTTTCTGATAACCCATATTAGTCTTAGTAGTACTTGTTTCAAGGCTAACAGGTTTAACAACCTTAGCGATTACAACATCTTCTGCCTCGCCGTCAGTAACACCGCCGCCTGTAACTGAAAGAGGTACATCTCCCTCAAAGTTAGCGTCCGCTGACAATGTCAACTGAAGTTCAAATTTAGAAGCCTCGTTAGGGTCTACTATATCTTCTTTGTTTTCCGCACCGCTGAGGTCGATTTCAAGAGTGTGTCCATCGTCCTTGATTTTAGCGTAGTTCTGAAGATGTGAACAATCCTCTTCCTCATCAATCTCGAAGTTATAGATTTTGATTTCATCAGGAACAGTAAATTTAAGTTTTCTGTTTGTGTTCCAGCTATCAGCTGTTACCTCATAGAACTCAACAGTTGCTGATAAATAATCGTCTGAGTCATACTCTTTGAAAGCGTCAGCTGAAATATAATCATCAAGGTCCTCAGATTTCTTGTCATGATTTCTGTCAGTATACTCAATACCACTTAAATCGTTGTGAGTAAGGCTTCCGTCAACAGTATCGTTACCTTTACGTCCTGCGTAAATAGTAGTAGCGTCCTCAACATTTTTCATAACGAAACCATAATCCCCGCGCTCAGCGACATTAATAGTTTCTTTAGTAATACCAGCACTTGTACCGCTTATAGTAAGTTTAATCTCACCCATATTGTCGTCATCCTCAGGAGTTACCCAAAGACCGTCAAATTTAAGAGCGGCTGGCTTAGATGATTTACCGTCACTTGCAGTTAAACTAAGTTTTGGAATAGTGAAATCAAATGAGTTTTCATTGAATTCATACTCAAAATATTGTCCGTCGATTGTAGCGTGTCCTTTTACACTTGTAAGAACGATTCCGCCGTTTTTATCTAACTCAACATTGCTTGCGTCTTTAATATCTTTAGCAGCTTCAGCATTAATACCTGCGCTTATTGTAACAGGTCTTTCTTTGCTTGTAGGGTCTTTAAACTCAAAACCTGAGTTAAGTTTCATAGTAACTTTTTTACCTGGTTCAAAAGTACCATAAACAGACTCTCTAACAGAGATTACACCAAGTTTAATGTCGTCGCTTCCAACTTTGATTTCATCAATAGTAGTAACTGACTCACCTGAGCTTTTAGCTGAATTCGCGATAGGATGTGTCTGTCCGCCTCTGATTGAGGTACCGTTTGAATCAATAGTAACAGTTACAGTACCTGTTCCGTCTGCTGTGAAAGGAAGAGGAATTTTGTAAAGAGGTTTGTTAACATCAGCGAATTTCTCACCTGCGTATACGTCAGGAATAGCGAACAATGTTACTTCCATTTCTTTCTTAGTATTTCTTCTAAGTTTATAAGGAAGGTCAACAGTTCTGGCTGTCTGCATTCTCTGCTGGAAAACCTGAGCGAAAGCTCTCTCAAATCCCATATCAGCCTCATATTCCAAGAACTCAGCTTTCAAGAAATCATAAGTTTCCTCAGAACCAAGAGCCTTATAATCGTATTTGCTCAAACCAACACTTGCTCCTGAAGCGTTTTTCATATCATCTTCATCAAACTCACCATTTTCAAGAGTAAGGATGATAGTATCGTCCATTTTAACTTCCCCGCTAGGCTGAATTCTAAGAACTACCTCATCATTGAAGTCACCATCTTTAACAGTAACAACCTGACTTATATTATTTGAAGATTCAGCAAACGCTGTAACAGGAACCATAGTAGCTGTCATAACAGCGGCCAACAAGATAGCAATTTTCTTTTTCATTTTAAATTTTCCTCCTTAAGAATTTAAGAAATTTTTTAAGTGATTTGGTGTGTAGAGATGTAAGCATAACCACCTCTTTTACAAGGAGTATTATATCATTGAAGAATTTTTAAGTCAATAAAGATTTGAAGATGTAATAATACTGTAACATTTTCGTTTACTGCTTAAAAACTCATTCAGCGGCTTATCACAACCCCTTGCGTTCCTTACAAGTGATACTATACCACGAGTCAAAACAATAATCAATACCTTTTGCGAAACTGTAACAGATATGTAACACTTTCGAGATTTTTGTAATATGTAATCCCCAATTTCTCAGCTTTTTTGACATTAGACTTCTTTCGAAATTACCGCAAAGATTAAAGAAAAGTCCGTTTAACAAAATAAAAAGCGTAAAAAAAATTAAAAACCACAGACCCCTGCCCCATACCCCACAGGCGTTTTTAAGCTAACTTATGAGATATGGAACAGTGTCCCGTGGTCTTATATTATTTTTTTACTTATTTAATTTAGTCATTTTTTTTTGAGCTCTTCTGGCACGACGTTTTTCTTTTCTTATACGCCTTCTGTATTTTATATTGTTATAACCAACATAAATAGCGGGTATAAACAAAAGAGTAATAAGTGTAGAAAGTGAGAGACCAAATACCATAACCGTAGCAAGTCCGGTCATCATCTCAGCGCCCTCTTTCGTGCTTATCATCATAGGCACCATACCAAAAACAGTCGTGAGGGTAGACATAAGAATAGGTCTCAAACGAGCCGGTCCAGCAACTTTCATAGCCTCTGTATAGTCAAGTCCCCTCTCTCTTATAAGAAGATTAGAGTAATCAACCAAAACGATAGCGTTGTTAACAACGACTCCGGCGAGCATAATAAGACCAAGCATACCAGTCATACTAAGAGACTCTCCCGCGATAAACAAACCAAGCAAACCTCCGGTCATAGCTATAGGCATAGCGCCCATTATCATAAGAGGATATGAGAACGCCTCAAACTGAGCCGCCATAATCATATAAACAAGGAGTATAGCGAGAATCAACGCATTTCCAAGAGCCCCAAAAGCCTCATTCATATCCTCGGTGTTTCCCCCAAACTCATAAGTATAGCCATCCGGCATAATAATCTCTTGGTCAAGCTTAGCCTGAATTTGAGAATTAGCGCTTCCAAGGTCAATATTATTAAGGTTAGCCGTAACAGAAACATATCTTTGCTGGTCTTTTCTTGTAATAGTGGTTGGAGTATCAACGGAAGTAATTGTCGCGAGCTCACTCAAAGGAACAGAAGCGCCCGTCGCCGTAGGAATAAGAATACTCTCAACATCTTTAATATAATTTATTTTATCACTATCCTGCATAACCCTAATATCATACTCATCCCCGTCAACCTTATAAGTTGTAGCGACAGAACCATAAACAGCAGTTCTTACAATACTCGCGACAGAAGAGCTGGTAATGCCATAAGCGGAAGCTTTTTTTCTGTCAATAACAATAGTTGTCTGAGGAGCCGCTTCCTCAAGAGAAGTTTTAACCTCCGAAAGCCCGGGAACCGTCTCCATCACGCCAACAAACTTATCAGCGATTTCCTTAAGAGTCTCCGTCTCATCACCGTTAATATTTACGGTAACGCCTCCTCCAGAGAAACGGCCCGCCGAACCGCCTGACTCATTAACCTCAATTTCAGCTCCGGCAACATCTTTAAATTTAGGTCTCAAGGCTCTGGCGAAATCAGCGGAACTTCTGTTTCTCTTTTCCTTATCAACAAGCTCAATACTGATAGACGCCGTATCCTCAGAACCTCCCGTCAAAGCGGCCATACCGCTTCCGCCGCCTGTTGTAAAGGAAATATTATCAATCTCGGGAAACTCCGCCTCTCTGCAATCTTCTATAATATTAACAAGTTTCCATGTAATCTCACTTGTTTCCTCAAGTCTTGTTCCGGTAGGCATAGTAATAGAAACACTAACCTCACCGGCGTCGGAAGAAGGCATAAAATCAATACCCACATAAGGAAGACAAAATCCCGTGCCCACAATACAAGCGATTACAATAAGAACAGTAATTTTTTTACGTTTTAACGCCTTTCCCAATATAAATTTATATCCGGCCTCAAGAGCGGAAATCAAATACCCGACAAAGTCAAGAGCCATTGTAAATATATTTCTTCTTTTATGAATGTTCGCTGTTGACGATTCGGGTTTAAGAATAACTGAGGAACACATTGGCACAAAAGTCAGCGCGACAATAAGCGAAGATGTAAGAGAATATGTAATTGTCATAGACAAATCATTAAATAATTCTCCGGCCATACCGCCAAACACAGGAATAGGAAGAAAAACAGCGACAGTTGTCAAAGTTGAGGCAAAAATCGACTGTCCAACTTCCCTCGCTCCCTCAACGGCGGCTGTAAATTTGTCAACGCCTTCCTCAAGTTTTTTATAAATACTTTCAAGAACAACAATAGAGTTATCAACAAGCATACCTATACCAAGGGTAAGACCCCCCAAACTCATAAGGTTTATGGTCATACCCGTAAAATACATAAGGGCGATTGTTGTAATAATCGATATAGGCATAGAAAGAGCGACAACAATAGTCGACTTAACATTCCTAAGAAATATGTAAAGCACGACAATAGCGAGAATAATACCCTGAAAAGCCGACGTAACAACATTAGAGATAGAGCTGTTAATTTGGTCGGCGGGGTCGCTTATAACAAGAAAATCAATATCAGGCATTTCAGTCTTAATTTTCTCAAGTTCTTTCAAAACAGACTCAGACATATCAACAGTATTACCTGTAGATGTTTTTCTGATAGAAATATAAACGCTTGGCTCACCATTAGTAAAAGAAGCGCTTGTAGCCTCAATAAAGACCTCCTCAATATCGGCGAAGTCTCTCAAATAAACAACCCCGCCGTTTTGAAGTGTAAAAGGAATATCTTTAACTTCCTCCATATCTTTAAACTCACCCTTAACACGAAGAGTAAGATTTTTGTCCCCCTGTTCAATGCTTCCCATAGGCGTATTGGAGTTCTCAGCCATAAGCATATTGGTTACGGTTGATTCAGAAATGCCATAACCTCTAAGTTTGTCAGCCTTAAGAATAACACGGTACTCTCTTTCGCGCCCGCCAAGAACACTAACACTCGCGACACTATCCTGACGCTCAAGCCTATCGGATATTTTATCATCAATAATTCTTTTAAGTTCCGTAGTATCTATCTTATCGCTTGACGCGCTGATATTCAAAGAAGTCATAGAATTAGGGTCAATTTTAATAATCATGGGGTCGCCGGCGTCATCAGGGAGCCGGCTTTTAACAAGGTCAACATATTCCCTGACATCCATGGCGGCGGTATCAATATCAGTATCAGAGTCAAACTGAATCATAACCATAGAAGAACCGTTAGAGGTTGTTGATGATAAAGTGTCAAGACCAGAAACCGTTCCAACAGCACCCTCAATAGGTTCTGTAATAAGATTTTCGATTTCCTCAGAGCCAACCCCCTCATAAGTTGTCATAACAAGAACAACGGGAATATTCATATTAGGATAAAGGTCCATTTTAAGGTTCGACAATGATATAAGACCAAACGCGACAGCGGCCAGAACACACATAAAAATAGTTACAGGCCGCCTTACAGCGGTTTTTGATAAACTGTTCATCAATTATTCCTCCTTACCGCTGTCAGCGTCTGTTTTGTTATTCTGAGTATTTTCTTCCGAAAAAACTTCCTCTTGGGTATTTTCCTTTTGAGTATTTTCCTCGGCGCTGTCTTCCAAAGCTGAGCTTCCTGAGCCGTCTCCAACAACATTAACTTCCTCACCGTCATTAACATAAGACTGCCCCTTAACAATAATTGTTTCACCGAAAGAAACACCCGAAACAATTTCTACCTCATTACCATTGTCAATACCTGTCTCAACATCTCTTCTAACAGCTTTGTTATTTTCAAGAACATAGACATATTTAGACTCAGCGCTTTCCAAAACAGTGTTTCTCGGAACAACAATAGTATCAAACTTAATACTCTCAACAAAATGAATCTCAGCGAACATACCCGGTTTTATTATTCCATTAGCGTTATTAATCTCAATTTTAACAGGATAAGTGTTAGTTTGGTCAGCGGAAGGAGTAATACTTTTAATAACTCCCTTTATATCAGTATCCCCAATAGTAGGAATTGTCACGTCAACAACATCTCCTTGTTTAACAACATTAATAATTTTCTCAGAGACATTCACATCAACGGTAACCTTTGACATATCAACAATAACAAAAGGAGCCGACTGAGCACTGACCATATTTGTTTTGCTTATATTTTTTGTTGTTATAACTCCTGATATAGGAGCTTTAACAGAAGTATCTTTCAATGTTGACTGTAAAATATTTATTTGCGTCTGAACAGATTGTCTTGACGCGACAGCCGAATTAACCCCGTCCTGAGCCGTTTCTCTGTTTTCGCCGGTAGTCTTATTAACATAAATATCGTGATTATCTTTAGCTTGATTATAAGCCGTTTCAGCCTGTTTTATACCAATCTCAGCCTGAGATTTTGAGTTTTGAGCCTGTTCTAAAGCGTTTTGAGTTTGCTCATACGCCTGCTGAGATTGTTCCAAGCCATTCTGAGTTTGCTCATAGGCTTTTTGAGCCTGCTCATAACTTTTCTGAGCCTGCTCATAACCCTTTTGAGCCTGCTCATAACTTTTCTGAGCCTGCTCATAACCCTTCTGAGCCTGAGTATAAGCAAGTTCAGCGGCGTCAAAATCATTTTTAGTGACAGTTCCCGCACTGTAAAGAACTTTCATATTCTCATATTTTTCTGTAACATTATCAAGAGTCGCCTTAGCGTTATCAACACCGATTTTAGCATTATCAAGCGAGAGTTTAGAGCTTTCAAGTCCAATTTCAGCGCTTTCAAGTGATATTTTAGAAGTCTCAATACTGTTTTGGGCATTTTTAATACCGGTTTTAGAGCCCTCAATATTAGTCTGAGCGTTTTTAATAGCGACGTCAGCGTTTTTCAACTGAACCTGAGCGTTTTCTTTGGCCTCTTTGGCATTTTCAACAGCAGTTTTTAACGAAAGCTCCTGAGTCTCACTTTGAGCGCCGCTGGCGTGAGCCAAATTTGTTCTGGCACTGCTTACAGCGGCATCAGAAACATTAAGCTGAGCGTTAAGCTGTTTAATCTGGTCTTGAATATCCTTTGGGTCAAGAGTAAACATAACATCTCCAGCTTTAACAACATCACCAACATCAAAATTGACATTAGAAACCTGACCAGATATTTTACTCGTAACGTTCACCGTCTCATTAGGTTTAACCTGACCGGCATAAACAAGTTCACTTTTAATAGAAGCGCTTTGAGCGACTTTCGCCTCAACGGCCGTTTTGGTTTCCTCAACAGGGGGAGCCTCTTCGGAACCGCCGCAGCCCACAAGCATAATAGAAACTGTCATAAAAGATAAAACTAAATTTCTAAAACGTTTCATAATTTCAAAATCCTCCTACAAAAAATTCTTAAAAAATATTTCGGTAAAACCCTCAACTATGAACACATAGTCAATCACTTAAACACATCCAAAAGCATGTCGCACGCGTCAATAATATCTTTTCTTTGACTTGGCGAAAACTCCTCAAAATACATTGTCAGCACATTAAAAACATACTTTTGAGCAATATCAATAGTATCAAGACCCTTTTTAGCAAGTCTAATATAAACAACTCTGCCATCATCACCGCTTTTAGGATACTCTTTATAAAGAAACCCCTCTTTAACAAGTCTTGTCACAGCTATAGAAACAGCGGAACTGCTTTGACACAAATATGCCTCAAGCTTAGAAACAGTATCAAGCTTAAGATATTTAATACAATGAAGAATATTATATCTATTCTTGGTAAAAGATTTAAAGTCCTCATTATCGTTAACTTTCCTTTTTAAAATAGACTCGTAATATTCAGCAAAACATATAAAAAACAGATAAAATTTAGCGGCTATCAAATAAACCCCGCCCAAATTCTCAATATTTTTATAATACGCGCTTTTAACAATGACTTGATAAAAGTCCATATTAGAAGAATTAAGAGAACATATAAACTTATTAATTCCTTCTTCAATATTCTTCTTTTTTTCATCAGAAAGGGACTCATAAACCACACTGAAGTTCTCAAAAGCGAAGTACACAAGTTTTTTAATTTCCTCAACACCCTTTTGAGTAATACTAAAATAAGATTTTCTTTTATCCTCATCATTAGAAGAATCTTTAGCGACAAGCCCTTTTTTAATCATTTTAGTTAAAATAATAGATAATGTACTTTTGCTAACATTCATAAATCCGGCCATTTCAGAAACAGTATTTTTCTCAAATATAGAAAGAGCTATCAAAATTTTAATTTGTCTTTCACTCAAATTAAAATCATCCTTAAAAATATCATTTTTCTTAACATACTGTATCTTATATTTTATAGCCTCATCCATAAAATCAAGCATTTTCTTTGCGGCATATTTAGCCTCACACATAAAAATCCTCTTTTCTCACCTCGTATACGCGGAAAAAATAGTTTTATTGTAAAACTGTTTTATCATCAATTCTTTTTTATAATTAATTATACGCAGAAAATAAAATAAGTCTTAAAAAAAATATAAAAATAAATCAAAGCGTTTCAAAACGGGAAAATTAAATAATAAAAATGCACAAATTTTTAACTCAGATAAAATAAGATTAATTGTTATGCCACAAAAAATAAAAAAAAATAAAAAAAATAAAATTAAGACTATTTAATTCAAATAAAAAAAACTTCTGTCAATTTGTTAAAAATATATAAAATTTACCGGAAGTATCTAAAACCCTTTGTCAACTGTTAAACGTACATAAAATATTAATTTTTTAAGAACCTGTTTAAAGACAAAAGCAATATTAAGACCATAAACGCTCTCACAAACAAGTTTTCGTTCCACAGTCTTAATATAGCTTTTATAAATCAAACAATTTCTTCTATTTTCATATTTTTAACGGCAAAAAAAGCATACGCACAATTTAAAGCTATCACAAATATAAAATCGAGCATAAATCCAAAAAAAGCAAAAATAATAGTCAAAAAAACAGCCATTGACCTTGCGTAAACAGAAATCTTAATAGTATTCGGATAACTCAAATTTTTCTTTAAAATCATATTAATAATTAAAGTAAAAAAACTCAACAATAAAATTCCAATAATCTCCGAAACGGCCAAGGCAATAAAACTCAATAAAATAAAAGTAATAAATAACATATTTATAGCTGAAATATAATTAAAAATATCCGACTTTTCAAATTTATCCAGGCCCAAAGCCTCCAAAAGCTTTTTATATGACACTGTTTGAGTTTTAATTCCATTGTTGACAATAATTTTTTCCCTGTCAAAAATAACTCCGTTAGATGAATCTCTTAAATCAAAATCAGTTCTGTCATTATTACTGTCAACAATTATACGAATACCATTTTCATCAACAATCATATTTTCCGCCTGAAGAATGCCATTCTCAATTTTAAACTCAGGAACAAGCTCATTTATTATACCTTCCATTCCTCCATATCCCACAAGAACAACAATAATAGGAAAAAAAGAAATGAATACCGTGACAAGAAAAAAAATTACTTCATAAAAAATAACTTTCTTCCATTTTAGACTAATAAGTTCAACATATTTATCAAATTGATAAATAGAAATTAAAAATTGTTTAAAAACACTCATACAATATCCCTCACTAAAAAATCAACTAAAATTCAAAAAGCTGTAAAAAATATCAAACAGATATTTTACAGCTTTCATATTTTCATAAAATTATTTGTAAAATCATAAAAAGCAACTTTAAAACTATATTTTTAATATATTATTTAATTAAAGACTATTTAAAAGTTTCATAGTGATATTGCGACTGTTTTCTTGACTTTTTTTCCGCATAAAAAGATTATAATAATTTAAGACTTCTTCTCTTTTCATATCTGAAGCGAATTGAGCCATATCAGCGTCAACAATTCCACTGCGAGATGCCATTAAATTAAGAGCAGTTATATGGTTTTCTGATATCGTATAATCCAACGCGTTCGAATAAGCGCCAATATCACTTCTAAGCGAATTTACTATATCAAGCGCAGAATCTATATCACCTATATTAAAATTTTTGGTAACATCAAAATCAGAAATACCAAGGCTCTCAAGCACACGATTTCCCAAAGAAACATCATATCCGCTTCCATCAGGAGCCACAGCAAAATGAAAATTTTTTGTGCTTCCATCAAGAAGATTTTTTCCATTAAAAGATGTATTATTTACAGAATCAGCAATTCCATCTTTAAGCTGATTAATCTCATTTTGTATATATCTTTTGTCAGAATCAGTATAAAAACTGTTTGACGCTTGAAGAGCAAGTTCTCGCATTCTCTGAAGACTATCAGAAATATTACTTAGACCACCCTCTGCCGTACTAAGGAGATTTTTAGCGTCAAGAGCGTTTTGGGTTCCTTTATCATAACCATTACTTTGAGAAAGAAGTTTTTCACTTATAGCAAGACCAGCCGCATCATCAGCAACACTATTAATTCTTTGCCCTGACGATAACGCTCTATAATAATTTTCTGTAGATTGCACACCATATATAGCCATAATATCAACTCCTTTAAAATAAATTATAACACATTCTCATAATAAACAATATTTAACAATATATGTTCTTAAATCAATTATAACACTAAAACATTATGATTTCAACCGACAATTTTATTTCCATCAGCGAAATAAATAAAATTTGTTTGATTTTTTCTCCGAACGACATAGAGGACGAGCTACTTGATAAACATAGTTGCCCCTGATAGAAGTAGAATTATTGTCAACAATCACATACACATTACCTTTCTTAACATTATTAAAAGGCAAAGGTATATGATAAACTGGTTTACCAACATCAGCAAATTCTTTATACACATAATAATCAGTAATTCCAAATAATTTAACTTCCATTTTATTTTTATCAATCAAACTTATTTTATATGGAAACCGCGAAGAATTATATTGTTTCATAATTGGTTTAAAAACAAGTTCAAAAGCCAAATCTCTTCCCCTGTCCTTTTTAGGATATTTCAATTCAAGTTTGTTATATTTATTTTTTAAAAAATCGTATGTATTTTCATCTCCAAGAGCCTTATATTGATAATCGCTTAAGTCATCATAAAATTCAGCGTTTTCAATAGTAATAAAAATTGTATCATCCATTTTCAATTCAGCGTAAGGCATAATTCTAATAAACACCTCGTCATTAAAATCTCCCTCTTTAACCGTTACAACTTTATTCAATCTATTACTTGAATCAGCAAAAACATTAACTGTAATATTAACAAAAGCAATTATAAAAATCATTATACTTAATAATTTAAAATTAACCATAATATCATCCTTAATAATAATCAAATTAATTATATCAATTATTTTACAAAAATACAATAGTTTTC
>CATJCJ010000302.1 GCA_949738935.1 uncultured Eubacteriales bacterium
ATTTTATGATAATATTATATAGTAAAGACTAATAGTCATCAACGGAGGTGAAATATGTGTATTTTAAATACGGGGAAAAAGAAAAGTTATGGCAATACCGCATAATTCGATAAAATAGATTTTAGACGATATTTTTCAGTACAAGGAAAAGAAGCGCAATCATAGTCGGAGCCTATGATAAGAGACTTTGACGTAGTAATGGAAAATATCATCAAAATCTATGAAATCATAATTATACGATATTGCCTTATATCTAAATTGAAAAAATTGGTCATATTTACAAATAAACAGATATTGTGTTATTTGAAGTGACAATTAAGGATGGAGAGTAAGCCACATAATATGTCAAAAATACGGAAAAATACATAATTTTGAAAATTATAAAATTACTGTTGTTAAGTCTGTCCATACTTACACGATGAATAACAGAAAAGTAAACCTTGATGATTCAAATAAATATTTTGGAGAGTGATTTTTTATGTGGTATACTACTAAATATACTTCACCCATAGGTCAAATTCTTCTCGCTTGTGACGATATTGGTTTAACAGGACTTTGGTTTGATGGACAAAAATATTACGCTAATAACCTTAATCATAACCATGTGGAAATGGAAAATTCTATTTTTGAAAAAGTAAAGTTATGGCTTGATATATATTTTTCAGGTAAAGAACCGAATTTTACACCGCCAATTCATATGATTGGTTCTGATTTTCGTATAGATGTATGGAAAATTTTATGTCAAATTCCTTATGGAAAAACAATAACATATGGAAAAATGGCGGATATTATCTCTAAAAAAAGGGGGCTTTCACAGATGTCTGCGCAAGCTATAGGAAGCGCTGTGGGACATAACAGGATTTCTGTTATTATTCCATGCCATAGGGTAATTGGTACAAACGGCAGTCTAACAGGATATGCGGGAGGTATTGATAAAAAGGTAAAATTACTTTCTCTTGAAGGCGTTAATATGGAAAAATTATTTATACCTAAAAGAGGTACAGCGTTATGAAACATATTTTGAATGATAATTTAATATATGAAATACTTTCTGTAGTCGAAGAAATTCCAAGAGGAAAAGTAGCTTCATATGGTCAAATCGCTAAACTCATCGGCAGAGAAAAAAATTCAAGGCTTGTTGGTAAAGTTGTCGCCATGTCTGAATTTTACGGAAGATATCCGTGTCATAGAGTTGTAAATTACGCCGGCAGATTAGTTCCGGGGTGGTATCAGCAGCGAAATTTACTTATTGATGAGGGAGTTGAGTTTAAAGATGATAATCATGTCAATATGAAAAAATGTCAATGGGATTGCTAAAAATATAAAAGAGGTGTTATATATACAATTATCAAATATTGAGAAAATCAAAAAAATCTTTTAC
>CATJCJ010000303.1 GCA_949738935.1 uncultured Eubacteriales bacterium
ACATAATTACTGATATTATATATAATAACAGCAGCCTGAGCTCTAGTTGTATTATTTTTAGGCTCAATATTGTCTCCTGTACCATTAACAATCTTAGCGTCAACCATAGCTCTTAAACTTTCTTTAGCATATTCTGAGACACTGTTTTTATCTTTAAATTTGTCTAAAGCATTCTCATTATCACTCACAATATCGTATCTCATACTCAACGCTCTATAGGCCATAACCATCATATCCTGCCTTGAAATAAACTCCTCAGGTCTAAAATTACCCTTGTCATCGCCATTAGCTATACCAAGAACCTTAGCCGCTCCAACAGCCTTGGCATAATATTTAGCCTCAGAAACATCAGCAAAACTATTTTCAGAAGCATCGTCAAAATCAATTCCAAGAACATTCATAAGCATAATAAGGAAATCCGCTCTTTTAACATTCGCCGCCGGAGCAAATTTTCCGTTACCAATACCCTTTATAATTTTATTTTCAGCAAGATAATTAATTGCTGTTTCAGCCCAAGGATAACCGGCTATATCAGAAAAAGCCGAACCTGATGTAGAAACCTCATTTTTTCCATTTTCTTTTGAAGAATTTGCGGTTGTTTTTTCACTTTCTTTTTCCTCATTATTTTTTTCTGATTCAGACTTATTATTTACAGAAGAATGATTTTCTCCATTAGAATCATCTTTAGAAGACAAATTTGAGGAGGAAGAAGAAGTCACATTTTCGGTTGTTGTCTCTGTTGACATTGAAGTTGAGGATTCTGTTGATGTTGTAGTTTCAGTTGATATTTTGTCATCATTATCACCATTAGCTGATGAGGATTTATTTGTTGTTGTTTCCGTACCGCTGTCATTATCATCAGCAATATTTATATTGGCATCATCCTTAGAATCGTCATTTTGAACTTTTCCGTTTACTTTAACACGAGCCGGCAAAAGTTCAACATCCCTGGCGACACTGTTTAAACCATAAGCAAACACATTACTTCCAACAGCCTTAAGCAACTCAATATCAGTTTCTCCTGAACCAACAACCTCAAATGTCATTCTAAGGAATATACCATTATCAAAAACCTCATATACAGAAGCGGCACCTCTAACCAACTGACCAAGTTTAATAATACCTATCTCAGCGGAAGTTTTTACTCCGTCAGAAAGTCCCTCAAAATCAGCCTGACCTTTTTTAGGAATCAAATTTAACTGACCCTCAATACTTGAGTTCAAAAAAAGTCTGAAAGAGGCTCCTTTATAAATATCATAAGTAACAAACCCGTCCAAATCTCCATCAGATGTTTCATTTGGAACAGCTCTAACAACGTTTGGGTCATATTTAACCCTAAAAGTCGAGTTATTATAACCCTCATTTCCATCAAGCATAAAATCAACAATAAATTTTTCACCAATCTGATTTTCCTCAAACTCATAATAACTTTGTTCCGGATAAATAGACATACCCGCGGCAAAAACATCCGCCGAACAAAAGCTAAAAATAAAGCCAAAAGACAAAATAAAAGCCAAAATTCTGTTTTTCATATTAACCCTCTTTTCTAAAAAAATATTACAGCAATAATTCCCGCACTTATATTTTAATTCACAAAAGATAAATTGACAAGACCTTATACAAAAAATATAAAGTATTGGATTTTAACCCGTTCGCTTAAAAAGCATACAAAAAACTTTATAAGTCAATACAAATAAATTAAAATATATCTAAAAACCACTTTAAAAAATATAAATCGAACAAACTATTTAATAAGTAAATTACAGAAGCCTTAAGAATCTATAATCCTTGTTTTTCCAAGCGGCCGCATATTAAAAAAATTATCAAAAGCAAAAATCTTTATTGTTCCGCCTCTTGGCAGCACATACCAATAATCTTCACAAAACAAATCATTTTCTGTTTTAAAATAACGTTTGTCAACTATTTGCGTTATACCATTCTCATCATATATAACAAAATTAAGGTAACCTTCTATATCCTCACCGAATACTTTAACTTTTATAGCCTCAAAAACGTCATCATCCTCTGTACAAACACGTGAAACCGGTGAGATAAAAAAGTCATATTCCTCATCAAGAAATCTAATACTTTCTTTAGCGTCAAAAAGTCCAAAACCTGTATAAACATCATAACCCAAAGTTTTAATGTCCACACTTCCCGCCTTAAGAGCTTTCAAAAAAAGCTCATTATTCATATCGGGATATTTTTCTTTAAGTAAAGCGGCAAAACCCGTAATGATGGGAGCTGAGAAAGAAGTCCCCTGTTTTATTACATACTCTCCCAATGAATCAGCCAAAGTAATATTAACCCCTGCGGCTGAAACATCAACAGAACGGTTTTTTTGAGAAAAATCAGGAACATTCAAATTCTTGTCAACAGCACCGACACCAATAACATTCTCACAAGTGGCGGGATATAAATAATCGCTTCCGTGATTATTTCCGACAGCGGCAACAATAATAACGTTTTTCTCATCAGCATAATTAATAACTTCTTGAAGACCCTCTTTATTCTCATCAGAAGTCAAAGACATATTTATAACGTCGCAGTCATAGTCATCAACAGCGCCCTCAATAGCTTTAATAACATCACTAACTTTTCCGCCATTCAAATAAACAACAAGAGGAACAATTGTAACATCCTCAGCGATACCCACTGTTCCAAACTCATTATTATTTTGCGCGCATATAATTCCAGCGACTGATGTTCCATGATTACGAACAAATAAGTCTTTATTTTGGCTCACATCATTACCTGTTCTATCAGGGTCCTTATAATTATATCCTTTCTCAATATTGTCAGCGTTAAAATCAGGATGAAGAGTAACACCCGAATCAAGAATTCCAACCCTAACATTTTTACCTGTTCCCAAGACCTCCTTAGCGTAATTTAAATTATGAGTTTCAAAATACCACTGGTCACTAAAATATGGGTCATTATAACTCAAATTCTTCTCAGAATCATCAGCAAGCCAAATTTCAGAATCCTCTTCAGCGTATTCAATCATACCTCTCTCTTTAAGCTTTTTTACTGTATCAAAATCAGACTTATATATATTAAGATTGTCTGACACAACATCTATATCCAAATCCTCATCATTAATATCCGCAAGCATTATACCATCATTTTTCAGCTTAAAAATATAATCACAATCATCGACAGAAGTTTTTTCGGCAAAAACAGGATAAACCATAAATAAAAGCGCGGATAAATAAATAAAAACACCCAACCACACTTTCATTATAAAACCTCCTTAAAAAACTTATTAAAATCACAGAACTCTGTTCCACATCCGTCAAATCTTTTAAAAAAAATTGACCGAAAATTCTAATAAATAAAAACGTTAATTTTTATTGTAAAATGTCAACATTTATCCGTGAAATAATAGTTTCACACAAAAATTCTTTGTTTCTTTCAATAAAGAAGCTAAGTTTAAAAAAAATCCTCAATATTTTAAAATCTTTTAAGCTGTTCCTCAGTCTGAGCCAGCATATTACTGTATTTTTCCATTTTGGCTTTTTCCTCATCAATAACCTTAGCAGGCGCTTTTGATACAAAGCCTTGATTATTGAGTTTCCTCTCAACTCTCTCAACTTCTTTAATAAGCCTCTCTTTTTCTTTCAAAAGTCTTTCTCTTTCTTTCCCAATATCCACAAGTTCGGCAAAAGGCATATATATAACTCCATTTGGTATAATAGCCGAAACGGCGTCTTCTGAAATACCGTCTTTATTTTTCTGAATAATAACCTCGCTGGCATAACCAAGAGAGGCAAAAAACACTTTTCCTCTTTCAAAAATGCTAATAACATTATCACTTTCAGAAACAACAAAAACTTTAGCCTTTTTAGATGGAGCAACATTCATCTGAGTTCTAACGTTTCTAATTCCCTTAACAGCTGACTTTATAAGTTCAATAGCTTTTTCCTCTTTATCAAAATTAAATTTTTCCTCAAAAACAGACCAACTTGAGAGCATAATTGTTTCTTCCTCATTTTGAATAGTCGTAAATATTTCCTCAGTAATAAAAGGCATAAATGGGTGAAGAAGCTTAAGAGCCACAATAAGAACTTTCTTCAAAGTCCAAAGAGCAGCGTTTCTTGTTTTATCATCTTTATTATAAAGCCTTGGCTTAACCATTTCAATATACCAGTCGCAATACTCGTCCCAAATAAAATCATAGGCTTTTGAAACAGCGATTCCAAGCTCATAATTATCAAGATTATCAGTAACTTCTTTAGCGAGTAAATTAACTTTAGATAAAATCCATTTGTCAGCGTCAGTAAGCTCATCAATTTCAACAGAGACATCATCGCCGTCATCAAAATTCATCATAATAAATCTGGTAGCGTTCCAAATTTTATTAAGGAAGTTTCTATTCGCCTCAACTCTTTCCCAATAAAATCTCATATCATTTCCGGGAGCGTTTCCTGTGACAATCGTAAGACGCAAAGCATCAGCGCCATACTTTTCAATAACCTCAAGAGGGTCGATACCGTTGCCCAAAGACTTGCTCATTTTTCTTCCCTGAGAATCTCTCAAAAGCCCGTGTATCAAAACATCATCAAAAGGAACCTCACCCATTTGCTCAATACCGGAAAATACCATCCTTACAACCCAAAAGAAAATAATATCATATCCCGTAACAAGAACACTTGTAGGGTAAAAATGCTCAAGCTCAGGGGTTTTCTCAGGCCAGCCAAGAGTTGAGAACGGCCAAAGAGCGGAACTAAACCAAGTATCAAGAGTATCCTCATCCTGTTTAAGCTTATCACTTCCGCATTTAGGGCAATTTTTCGGTTTTTCAGCTGAGACAATAATCTCTCCGCATGAGCAATAGTACGCGGGAATTCTGTGTCCCCACCAAAGCTGACGAGAGATACACCAATCATGAATACTCTCAAGCCAATGAAGATACACTTTTCCGAATCTTTCAGGAACAAACCTTGGTTTTCCCTCTTTAAAAGCTTTAATCGCCGGTTTAACCATATCAGCCATTTTTACAAACCATTGACTTTTAATTAATGGTTCAATAACCTCTCCGCATCTTTCGTGAACCCCCACAGCGTGAGTAATATTCTCAACTTTAACAAGGAGCCCCATTTCATCAAGTTCTTTGACAATAGCGTCTCTCGCCTCATATCTGTCAAACCCCTTAAACTTACCACCATTTTCATTAATTGTACCATCATCATTCATAATATTAATCTTTGGCAGTGAATGTCTTTCTCCAACCTCAAAATCATTAGGGTCATGAGCCGGAGTTATTTTAACAACACCCGTACCAAATTCCATATCAACATAAGAATCGGAAATAATCGGAATCTCTCTGTCAACAAAAGGAACAACACAAGTTTTTCCAACAATGTCTCTATATCTCTCATCCTCAGGATTAACAGCGACAGCCGTATCTCCAAGCATAGTCTCAGGTCTTGTCGTCGCAAATTGCAAAAACTCATCGCTGTCTTTTATAGGATATTTTATATGCCAGAAACAGCCATCTTTATCAATATGGTCAACCTCAGCGTCAGAGATTGTGGTATGACATTTGGGGCACCAGTTTATAAGTTTTTCTCCCTTATAAATCCAGCCTTTCTCGTAAAGTTTTATAAATACAGTCAAAACAGCGTTAGAAAGTCCCTCGTCCATAGTAAAACGTTCTCTTTCCCAATCACAAGAACTTCCAAGCTTTTTAAGCTGGTCTAAAATAGTCCCTCCATATTCTTTTTTCCACTCCCAAGCTCGTTTAAGAAAGCCCTCTCTGCCGATATCCTCTTTTGTCAATCCCTCCTCAGCCATTTTATCCACAATTTTAACTTCTGTGGAAATACTGGCGTGGTCAGTCCCTGGAACCCAAAGAGCGTTAAAGCCCTGCATTCTTTTCCATCGTATAAGAATATCCTGCAAAGTCTCGTCAAGAGCATGTCCCATATGCAAATGACCCGTAATATTCGGAGGCGGAATAACTATAGTATAAGGTTTTTTAGACTTATCAACCTCAGCGTGAAAATACTTTTTTTCAAGCCAATTTTTATATATTCTGTTTTCAACCGCCGAAGGGTTATAATTTTTCTCAAGTTCCATAAAGTAAAATCCTCCTATAAAGTAAAATGAATTTAATTCTATGAATAAACAAAATAAACAACAATTCCGATAACAATCACGGCAGCACCAACAAGTCTAAGAAAAGATTTTGTTTCTCCAATCAAAATCTCAAAATCCCTGTCATCACTTTCTTCAAATACCGCGATATTATCGGAGTCATTCTTATAATGGTCAATAATATTATTATCTTTGTCCGTAAAATTGTCATCACTTTCTTTTTTCCGCTCAAAATCACTGACAGCCTCTCTCAAATTCTTATCAAGGTCATTTTTGCCAAATCTAATAATAAAAGAAAACATAAAAACAAATAAACCACCAAAAATCAAGGCAAAAGCTAAAATTATCATAAAGAACCCTCTTCCGCGCCCGCAATGGATAGCTCCATTTCATTATTATAAATATCATTTAAATCAACTTCAAGATTAATTTTCTCAAGTTCATGAAGATAAGCATCTGTAAGATTCTTAATTATTTCCTTTCCCGACCAATCTTTTTTTCCGATATCAACAATCTGATTCCAGATATCCTCTTGCTTTTGGTCAATATTTTTAATTTTTTCCTGAGCGTCAGCTTTAGAGGCGTTAATCTCATTACAATACTCAATTTTATCGTCAATACTTATAGTACTCGCAAATTTTTCAATAGAAACATTATCCATGTCAATATTTTTATCCCTCAAAAATTTTTCAAGAAGCTCTTGTGTTTGATACATAATATTTCTTATAGAATCATATCTGGAAGTAACATATTTATAGTTATCATATTCTTTCAAATGCGTGACTAGCATATCAGAATTTCTTACTTGAAATTTATTATACTCATACTTCAAAAAATTGGTATAATATGAGTACATAACATTCTTTTTTCCCAAAATCTCAACAAGTTTCTCTTGTTTCTTTATATTTATTTTAAGCTCATAATTTAATTTTCTTCTAAAAAAATACACAATAGCGATAATACAAATAACAAGAACAGCCATAATACTTAATGAGAAAAAAATCGTTTGATTTTTAAAAACATTTGACATAGCCAGAACAACAGTTCCCACACCGAACATAAGTAACATAACAATACTGAACTTGTATATAAAGTCCAACCCAAAAACAAGCTTCTCTTGTTCTTCTTTTAAATCATCTTTTTCGATTTGAAGATAACCTATATCTTGTTTAAAGACTCTTTGATTATATTCAGCGTCACGCATTCTCTCAACAGCCCGCGAAGCCTCATCTTCAATATCCTCAAGCTTGTTAACTCCCTTATCAAAGTCAACAAGCTGATATCTAAGAGCATTCCTTTCTTTTGTAAGAGAAACAAACTTTTCAATAAGTGACTTAAGCTCTTTAGCGTCTTCCTCAGATAATTTGTTATAAGACTCAACCTCTTTAAGACGAGCGTCATACTCCTTAAGCTTCCTTGTAAGATATATGCGCTGTCTATATCCAATCAAAGCCTTGTTGCATAAAATAACAACATGCTTAACGATTTTATACTCGGTTTCATTAACAGCGTCATATAAAAACTCACTAAATTTTGTAAAATCAACGTTTTCCTTATCCTCATTATTCTGATTTTTAAATTTATTTATAAAGTTCAAAATCTTATTAAAAAAGCTCAAAATTTTCACCTTATTTCCAAAATGTAATAAAAATCTTCATTCCACAATAACAATTATAAAATAACGGCGCCTTTATGTCAAATTGTAAATTATAAATATATAAGCATCTTTTTAAATTCTTGGGAATCGTCTGTAAGCAGCTTAGCTTTCATTGTAATATTAATTTTAGTATGAACGGCGATAGCGTTAAAACTTGCCTCTTTTCCTTTTTCAAAAACACCTTTTATAAAATCTCTGACATCTTGCTCATAAGTAAAAATATCCCATATCATCATACCTTTAGCCTTATTTCTTTCCAATCCTATAAGATACTCAGCGTTTCTGCTCATTCCCTCAATAGAAAAATCATCTTTTACAACAATAATAGAGTTAGTGCTTTCCTCAAGCATAACCTCCATCATTTTATTTTCAAAAGCTCCTGAAGCCCCCAATTTTCTAATATAGTCCATATCTTTTATAACAATTGTAGTCCCCAGAACATTTCCAAAATCATTTTTAACAACAAATATCTCAACTTCCATAACTTTATTTTTGTTATTATCATCTTTATAAGAATACACATGATTGGACTTATCAGAACTTAAAGCCTTTTCAATATAATCTGTCATATTATCACTTATATAAGATACAATTTTGGAAATTTCCAATATGTTCTTTCCGATAAAATCTTCTCTCTTAATATTAAACAGCTCAACAGCTCTATTATTAATCATAACAATTTTTCTATCAATATCAAGAGAAATAACAGCATAATCATCTATACTGTTCAAAATATTGTTAAGAAGCTCTGTTCCTTGTTTAATTTTAATTTCCAAATCCTCATTAAGATTTTGAATAAGCTGATTTTGAAATTTAAGTTCATTTGTAAGTCTAACACTTTTATTATAAAAAACACCGTTTACAACAGCGTAAGCGATATATTTTCTGATTTCCTCAAGAATCTTAATATGCTTATCGGTATATCTATAGACAGAACCAAGAGCGAAAACGCCCAGAACATCATTTTCATCATCAACAGCGTTCACAGGAACAGCGACAATATTTTTCGGCATAATATCCCCGATAAAAGTCTTTGTAATATAAATAGAATCCTTATCAAGACCATCAACAATTAAAACCTCATTATTAAAAGCGGCCTGACCCAAGAATCCCTCTCCCATATTTATATCAAACTGGCTATAAATGCTTTTTCCAAATCCAACGCTTGACTTTATCTCAAGTTTATTAGTAACTTTATTAGCGATATAAAAAACAATAAATTGACTTTGTGTTATATTCATAATTTTAGGCATAATATCGGAAAGAAATTTTTCAATATCACGATTAATAACAGTAGATATAAGAATATCATTAATAAGAGTATCTTTATTTTTCACTTCTGAGATTATTTCTTTACTTTTATTAATAAAATCATAAAACAAAGCCATATCTTTGTCATCAGAGATTTTCTTTTCAAAATCACTTTCAAAATCAGCGTTTTTCTCTCCAATCATATTTTCAACACAATTAAACGTTTTTTCCAAATCATTATTTATATTTCGGCTCTGTTTCTCAAAAATATACGCGGCATAATACAAAGGAATAATAAAAGCAAACACAGCAGCACAGCACAAAAACAATATATAGACATCATTTTCCCTCGCGGCGTTAAATCCAACAAATATATCAAATAATATACCAAAAACAAGACCCATTCTAATAAAAAACCTCAACTTGCCATAAAGCCTCATAAACCTCACTCCCACCATAAAAACAAATAGAAAATTATAAGAAACAAAAATAAACACGTCTGTAATATAAAGAATACCCGCCGAAAAAATAAATTTAAAAAACCAATCGGCGGCATAACATCAATTTTTCTTCCGACGGTTTATTATTTCAATAATAATAGCGTTAATTTGGCTTCCTCCAAGAATAATCATAGATAACATATTAAGCCACACAAGCAAAATGAAAATACTGCCCAAACCTCCATAAACAACAGAAACCTTAGAAAAATTATTAACATATATATTAAAAATCTTACTCATCAAAAGCCAACCGCCAACAACCACAGCCGTTCCCGGAACAAGTTGTTTAAAAGAAATTTTTTTATAAACAGCTATTTTAAAAGTAACAATAATAATAGCAAACAAAGCTACCACATCAATAATATATCCTGTCATACCAAATATCTTATTTAATATATCGACAGAACCTGTGAAATTCATTAAGAAATTTTCAATAGCGTCGCAAAAAATAAATAAAATAAGCGAAGCGATAATAAGAAATGAAAAAACAAAAACAAGCAAAACACTTATAGCCCTTATCTTAAAAAAACTTCTCTCATCCTCAATGTCAAATGCCTTATTAATTCCTTTAATAAGATAATTAAATCCTGACGAAGCACTAAAAACACTGATAAAAAGACTTATTGAAAGAATACTCAAGTTTTTCGTATAAACAACCTCTTCCAAAAACACAGAAAAAATATCTCTGATTTCCTGCGGCATAGAAAAAAGAATATTTTGTATCTCCTCATTAATCTCAAAATCAAAAAAGCCCAAAAGTGTAATAAGAAAAATAATAAAAGGAAAAAGCGCGAACAAAAGTCTGTATGTCAAAGCGTTAGCGAAATATATAAGCTCGTTTTCCTCAAATTTCTTTATAAAACATACAATAAAACTAAAAGCTTTTTTAAAAAATTTCCCCATAAAAATCGCCTTCATCATATTAAGATACTAAAAACACCAATTCGCGGAAAACCGCTAAAAGAATGAACAAATAAGTTTTAAAAAATGATTTTATTGGCTCACACTAAAAATTCCACAAGAACACTTTGAGCCAATAGCTCCTATAACAATATTCGGCGAAAGTATATTTTCGCCGAATATTAACTTTATTAACATACTAATAAAATATAATTTACTTCTTAATATTATTTAAGTACAATATGTTTTGGCAACCCATTAACCATAATTTGAGTCAACTCGCCTTGAATAAGAGGCTTAACATATTCAACAAGCTCATCAGAAACATCCGTTCCATCATTAATAATCCACTCACTGGGAACTTTTTTCTCAACATTAGCGATTTCATTAACGTCCGCGACATGAGTAATCATTTGATAAGGAGCCGTGGAAATTCTCTCAAATATAACAACTTTACCTGTCTCACCGGCAAAAGCGGCCTCAACAGCTTTACTTCCCGCGATAAAAGCCTCTTCAACATCTGTCCTTGACGCAATATGAGAAGCGCATCTCTGAAGTGTGCTAAACTCAACAGACCTTGTTTTGCAACCAAGTTTCTGACCAATAAGACCGGCAAGATACTGGCTTGTACCACTTAACGACTTATGCCCAAAAGAATCAACCATAACATTCTCTTTTGCCGCCTCACAAACATATTTTCCCTCTTTGGTTTTAATGCCTTCGGAAACAGCGATAACCTGAGACTGATTCTTTTTACTCTCAACTTTTGTCAAGAATTTATCAATATCAAAATCAACTTCCGGAAGACAAATCATATCAACGCCCTCACAATCATCACCTTTTGCCAAAGAAGCGGCTGCTGTAAGCCATCCGGCGTTTCTACCCATAATCTCAACAACAGTAATGTTAGGATAATTATAAACAAGACCGTCTCGGATAATTTCCTTAAGACTGCTTCCAATAAATTTAGCCGCACTGCCATATCCTGGAGTATGGTCAGTAATGGCGAGGTCATTATCAATAGTTTTAGGAACTCCCATAAACCTTATATCACTATTAATTTCCTTAGCGTAGCCGGAAAGTTTCTTTATAGTATCCATAGAATCATTTCCGCCTATGTAAAAGAAATATTTAACATCAAGCTTATCAAGAATAGCAAAAATATCTTTATAAACTTGCTCATTATCAGCGACTTCAGGAAGTTTAAATCTACAAGAGCCAAGATAAGAAGACGGGGTACGTTTAAGAAGCTCAATATCAAGACCATCTTTCAACACTTCTTTAAGGTCAGCATATTTGTTTTCAAGCAGCCCCTGAATACCATTTCTCATACCATAAATTTTATCAACACCGCCATCTTTGGCCGCCTTAAAAACACCAGCGAGACTTGAGTTAATAACGGATGTCGGTCCGCCGGATTGACCGACGATAACATTACCTTTTTTCATTTTAAAATCCTCCTTAGAATAATAAATTTTTACTATATATTTCATTATATCAAATAATAAAAATTTATTCAAGGAAATACCGATAAAATTATTTTTATTGACTGTCACGTATAATCCCATCAACTATGATTTTATTTTTAATAATTTTCGCTGTTTTTTTGGATATTTTAATAGTTTTTAGACAGGCTCTAAGAAAAAACTTGACTAAATATAAAATAAAAGGTATTATTAAATAAATTTTGTATAAGGAGCGAATATAAAATGAGTTTCATAAATATAAGAAAAATGCCGTCAGCGGAAGAAATTATAGCTGAAAACCCTCTTCCCGAACATCTGAAAAAAATAAAAGCTGAAAGAGACGCTCAGATAAAAGACATCCTTACGGGAAAAAGCGATAAATTTATAATAATAATCGGTCCTTGTTCAGCCGATAATGAGGATTCCGTATGCGATTACATTTCAAGGCTCGCAAAAATTAATGAAAAAGTTAAAGATACCCTTTTCATAGTTCCAAGAATATACACAGGCAAACCAAGAACAACCGGAGAAGGATACAAAGGAATAATGCATCAGCCTGACCCTGATAAAGCGCCCAATATGGCGCAGGGAGTAAGCGCAATCAGAAAACTGAATATCAGAGCGATTTCTGAATCACACCTAACAGCGGCTGATGAAATGCTCTATCCCTCAAATCTCCCATTCGTAGCTGACCTTTTAACATATATCGCAATTGGTGCAAGAAGTGTTGAAAATCAACAGCACAGATTAACGGCAAGTGGGATAGATACCCCTATAGGTATGAAAAATCCAACAAGCGGAGATTTAAATGTAATGTTTAACTCAATTTACGCCGCTCAATCATCTCATGACTTCGTATATAACGGATATGAGGTTAAAACAAGCGGAAATCCTCTTGCTCACGCGATAATGAGAGGCTCCGTAAACAAACACGGAGACAACATACCAAACTATCACTATGAAGACCTTATAAGAGCAACAGAAATGTACAAAGCAAAAGATTTTAAAAATCCAGCAATAATTATTGACACAAATCACTCAAACTCAAAGAAAAGATTTTATGAACAGCCCAGAATTGTAAAAGAAGTTCTTCATAACAGAAAATATAATTCCACACTAAAGAAAATAATCAAAGGCTTTATGATTGAAAGTTACATTGAAGAAGGCAGCCAAAAAATAGACGAGCAAATTTACGGAAAATCAATAACCGACCCTTGTCTTGGCTGGGACGCGACCGAAGAACTTATCTATTATATGGCTGAGAGGATTTAAAAAACAAAAACTAAAAAAGCGAAGACAAGAGCAAGTGTTATTAATTTACAGCAATCCAATTTATTATTCTTTCTGAAAAACTACGTTTCTCAGAAAGAATAATAAATTTTCAAGCAAAAACGATAGTTTTCGTTTATTAAAGTTTAGTGTCAAGCCCTTTAAAAAGGGTTTGCATGGTATGGAACAGCGTCCCATAGTTTTAACTTAGCGCATATAGGACGGAGTCCACGGTTCTTTAATTGTTTTTTTATTGTTTTACTGTAATCCTTTATCCTTGTCTTCAAAATTTAAATAGGTTTGAGGCACCGAACCATTAAATACAGTATTTATAAGCATAAGTTTTCTTTTCACAGAGACTTTTTTTGAGTACATAAGATTTACAACGCTTATTTCACTTGTGGTCACAAGCCAAATTTTAAAGTTTACTTGATTAATTCCCTGACTTTCAAAGTCCGTTTCATAATCAACAAGAGTATTTCCTGTCTGAATTATTGAAATCGTAAATTTAGGTCCCATATTTGAGATAAGGTCTATCCCTGAAAACATTCCAATAGGAAGAATAATTTTCTCATCTTCAGAATTTTTTATAGAATTACTTATTTCAGCGGCCGCTTTAGAACAAACTTTATTTATCAATATTGTATCAACCGAAAAATAATTCACTTTTTGTTCATCGTCAAAATCTTTCTCAAAAAAATCTTTTGAGGTCAAATTCATTTCCGAAATTACTTTTTCGACAGATTCATTTATTTTTTCATTTATTCTGTCAACAGCATACTTCTCACTAATTTCCAAAACTACAGGAAGCACATTATTTTTATATTGTATAAAAATTAAAATACAGCTTATAATAGTTATAATAAAAAGACATATAAAACATTTTTTTATTTTGTTTTTCAATTTTCTTTTTTTCATAAACGACACCCTGATTCCATAATAAAATACCATAAATTAAATTGAGTTCGATGAAAAATAATAGTAGAATCAGCGAAACATAGTTTCGTGCTAAAATTTTTATCAAACTTTTTTTAAAAATTTGCAAAGTTTGAGATAAAATCTCAATATTTTTAACGCTTCAAGAGCATTTTGGGAGGTTTGAAACCGTTTCGCAATAGAAAAAGGTTCCATTAATTATAAACTTTTATCAAACTCACGTTAAATTACAGTTAATAAACTTGAAAAGTTTTCTTTTTCTTTATAATTTTATGCCGTTTTATCTTGTCTTAAAATATATATTTTTAAATTGTTCAAAATTTTCCTTTGAAAGTTACTTGTATTCTGTTATAATTATAGTAATAGGGAGGTAAGAATGATGAATTCATCAAATAATGATAGTAATCGAAATTATCCTCGTCAGAGAAGAAACCTTAATTCGGAATCATCTTCATTACATAGAGCGGAAAATTCAAGAGGAAATTATCCCAGAAGAAAACCGTCAGGTTCCGGTTCCGGATATTCACAAAACCCACGTCGTGAAAACCAAAGCGCTTATGACAAAATTATGAATAATGTGAAAAAAAACAGTTCATCAAATTTTTCATCAAGAAGCCGAAAAGAAAGAGACTCATTAAAAAGAGAAAACCCAAACTCGAGACTTTATGGCGGTTATTTGGAAAACGAGAAAAAAAGAGAGGAATATAAAATTCCTCTTTATGAATACGATGAAGACAATCTATACGATGATGAGGACAATAACAACAGCAAAGATAAAAATAAAAAAAACAAAAAGAAAAGTAAGTTAAAAACATTTATAAAAATTTTCTTTCTTATCATTTTTATCGTTTGTTTTGCCGCCGCCGGGGCTGTAATCGGCGCCATTATGGGAATTATTGATAAAGCTCCAAAACTTGAACTTATAGCTATTGAACCAAATATTTATACATCTGTTATATATGATTCCGCCGGAAATGAAATTGATAAATTTCACGGGGAAGAAAACAGAGAATATGTAACCTTAGACAAAATTCCAAAAAATATGCGGCACGCGATTATAGCCATTGAAGACGAAAGATTCTACAGTCATGGGGGAATTGACTATAAAGGTATCCTCCGCGCCGTATATGAAACTCTTCAGGGCAACAAACAAGGCGCCAGTACACTGACTCAGCAGCTTATCAAAAATAACATAACAAAAGTAACAAGAAACAATATTGAAACAAAAATTCAAGAAATGTATTTAGCCACAAAATATGAGGATGAGCTTGAATCTCAGCTTGGAAGTAAAAAAGCCGCGAAAGATTATATTTTGGAGCTTTACTTAAACACAATATATTTAAATCACGGATATAATGGTGTTCAGGCGGCGGCTCTTGGTTATTTTGGAAAAGACGTAAGCGAGCTGACCCTTTCAGAATGCGCAGTTCTGGCCGGTATAACAAACAGTCCGACCCGTTATTCCCCAAGACTTAATCCGGAGAATAATCAAGAAAGACAAAGGCGTATTCTAAAAAACATGCTTGACCAAGGTTATATAACACAAAATGAATATACTGATGCCTATAATGATAACGTTTACTCAAGAATCAGCGAATATGACAAAACAGTTGAGGATACTGGGGCAAGCGTGCATAGTTATTTTATTGACGGTCTTTTTGAGCAAGTCTCAAAAGATTTGCAGGAACAACAGAATATGAGTGTCGCTCAGGCGAATAATCTTCTATACAATGGCGGATTAAAAATTCACTCAACTCTTGACCAAAATATCCAGTCCGTTGTTGACGAGGCGTATTTAAACAACGACCTTTTTCCTTCTATGGAATATAAAATTGATGTCTCATATATTGTGTCCATAGGCGACAAAAGTACAGGAAAACAAGAACATAAAGAGTTCAAACAACTTGTTAGGGACAAAGGAGCCGCCGACTCATTTATTAAAAATAAAAAAGCTGAAATACAAAAGGGGCTTTCATCAAATCAAGAAATTGTGGCGGAAAAAACAAATTACGCCGTTCAACCACAATCGGCAATGGTAATTCTTGATTATAAAACCGGAGAAGTCAAAGCCATAGGCGGGGGACGAGGTGAAAAAGTCGTAAACAGAGGACTAAACAGAGCGACCGATTCAGCAAGACAACCAGGTTCTGTTTTCAAAGTTTTGGCGGCGTTTACTCCGGGAATTGATATGGGAGTGTTAACCCCTTCAACGGTTATTGACGACGTTCCTCTTGACTTAAACGGATATAAACCAAAAAATTGGTACAAAGGATATAAAGGACTTTCAACAATTCGAGATGGGATAAGAGAGTCTATGAACATTGTCGCTGTAAAAGCTATGAATCAAGCCGGAATTGACCAAAGTTATGAATATCTTTTAAAAATGGGTTTCACAACTCTTGAAAACGACAATCATGCCTCAACAGCTCTTGGAGGTTTAACAAAAGGAGTCACCCAGCTTGAGACAACTGCCGCTTATGGTATGATAGCGAACGGGGGAAAATACTATAAACCCTCATTTTATACAAAAGTTTATGACCATAACGGAAACCTTCTTCTTGAAAAACAAAGCGAACCAGAGCAAATTATAAAAGAGTCAACAGCTTATTGTGTTACCGATATGATGAAAGATGTAATAACATCAGGAACAGGAACAAAAGCGAAATTTAAAAGCTCAAATATGCCAATCGCCGGCAAAACAGGAACTACCCAAAATTCAAGAGATTTAACGTTTGTAGGATACACCCCATATTACGCCGCCGGAATATGGCTTGGTTATGACAGATATGATGACACTGTAAAAAATATGGAAAGCTTAAAAGACCAATCAGCCCATTTAAAGGTTTGGCAATATATTATGGAAAAAATACACGAGGGGCTTCCCGTAAAAGACTTTGAAAAACCAGCAAATGGGCTTGTTACAGCGACAATATGCAGTGAATCGGGAAAACTTGCTGTTTCCGGAGTTTGTGACAGTGACCCTCGGGGCAGCCGAGTTCGAACCGAAAACTTTGTCGAGGGAACAGAACCGACAGAATATTGCGATGTTCACAAAGCCGCCAAATTTTGCAGCGTCTCCGGAATGTCAGCCGGTCCAAATTGTCCAAGCGTTTATACTCAAATTGGAATACAGCGTCCGGAGCCATATGAGGGCTCAGAGTACATTGATGACCAAAAGTATGAAATTCGCTCCGGGGGAAAATGCAATATTCATTCTTCAGGAAATTACAACTATAATGAGGAAAGCGAGCCAAAAAGCGAAGATGAGCTCACCCCTGAAATAAATGAAAACCCGAATAACGAAAATCCTCTTACCCCTGAACAAGAGGGAAGCGCCGGAACTTTCCCTTCTTTTGAAAACAATAATAACGGCGGAAATAATAGCAACAATAATGGCAATAATAATAATTTACCAAAGACATCAACAATTCCATCAAATCCTATTCCCAAAAAATCGGATACTGATAAAACCGCCGCTCCCGACAATAATTCCGGAAGCAGTTCAAACCCTCCGCAAACTCCACCATCGCAAACTCCGCCTCCGGCACAAACACCGGCACCCGCGCCTTCCTCACCGACTGCTGAACCTCCTGTTCAAACAGCGCCTGAGCCTCCTCCAAGCAGAACCGGTGTTGTACTTGATGACCCTTTATAAATATTTCCGTAGTATTGATACTGATTCTATTGACACTCCAAGGTCGGCAATGCCGGCCTTTTTTTTATTTTTCTTAATTTTTTCTTGACATAATATAACTTAAGTTGTATTATATATCTAGTACAGTACTACAATCATACAATTATAATGATATCATTATTAACCTCTACAAACATCCATTATAGTAAATGCATTTAAAAAATAAGGTAAAAAAAAATTATTTTCACCGATGAAATTGTTTATTTTTAACGTAAGTTCGACGAAAATTTTCAGTGAAACCCAGCGAAACGTAGTTTCGCACAAAAGTTTTTGTCAAACTTTTTTCAAAAAGTTTGCGGCGTTTGAGGTAAAACCTCAAGGTTTTTATAGTCAATCAACTTGAAAATGGAAAAAAGGAGGCGAGGCGAAAATTATTTTCGCAAGGCAGCGTAGGGAGAGCATAGCCGAAGCCTATGCCGACCGCCGATAACACAGCGAAAAGGATTTTTGACCGCCGAACTTTTTCATTTTTAAGTTGATTGACTATAATGCCTCAAGAGCATTTTTGGAGGTTTGGAACCTTTTTGCGAAAAAAAGGTTCTATTAATATTAATTATAAAATTTCATTAAACTCACGTTATTTTTAGGTTAGATTGCTATAGTACATTGACAATATTATCTTAAAAAGGAGGCGATTCTATGTCTTGGACATTTTCAAAAGAAAAGTCTATATATTCTCAAATTGTAGAACATATAAAAATGTGTATAATTTCCGGTGAATACAAGCTCGGAGATAAACTTCCATCTGTACGGGAACTGGCTGTTTTGGCGGCAGTCAATCCAAACACAATGCAAAGAGCTTTACAAGAACTTGAAAAAATGGAGCTTGTTTTTGCCAAAAGAACAAGCGGAAGATTTATTACGGAGGATAAAGCTATGGTTGATAAACTCAAAGAAAATTTCGCGAAAAAACAAATTATTGACTTTTATCAAAAAATGAAAAATATTGGACTTACAAAAAGTGAAATTATTAATTTTGTGGAGAAAACTTTTGAGGAGATGAATTAAATGTCAGAATATATTCTTGAATGTAAAAACTTAATCAAAAACTATGGTACAAAAAAAGTTTTAAAAGGAATAAATTTATCATTCAGTAAAGGAAAAATAATTGGACTTTTAGGTCCAAACGGCAGCGGAAAAACAACATTCATAAAACTAGCCGCAGGACTTTTAAAGCAAACCGATGGAGAAATCACAATAGATAACAAAAAAATAGGGGTTGAAACAAAGTCAATCGTCTCCTATCTTCCGGAAAGAACATATCTTGAGGACTCAATGAAAGTCATTGACACAATAGATTTTTTTAAATCATTCTATTCAGATTTTGACGAGGTTCGTGCTTTAGATATGCTTCAGAAACTGAATATAAATATTTCCGAAAAGCTAAAGACACTGTCAAAAGGTACAAAAGAAAAAGTACAGCTCATTTTGGTTATGAGCAGAAAAGCGAAAATATATTTTCTTGACGAGCCAATAGCCGGAGTTGACCCTGCCGCGAGAGATTATATTATCAATACCATAATAAACAATTATGACTCAAACTCAACTGTAGTTATCTCGACACACCTAATCAGCGACATTGAAAATATACTTGACGAGGTTATTTTCATAAAAGAAGGAGAAATTATACTCAATAAAAACGTTGACGAAATAAGAGATGAAAATAAAAAAAGCATAGATTCTTTATTTAGGGAGGTATTCAAATGTTAGTTTCTTTAATTAAATATGAATTTAAAGCCACATATAAAACATTTTTTCTTTTATATATACTTGTTTTAACTTTTAGTGTCATAAACAGATTTCTAATTGATTTTAATACAGGTATAGACTATTTATCGTTACAAACCGCTATAAGTCCAGTAAAGATAACAATGATTATTTTTACCATACTATATGGTTTTATTATGGCTGCCACAGCAGTCTTAACAATATTCATAACAGTTCAAAGATTTTATAAAAACATTCTTGGTGATACCGGATATTTAATGAACACACTTCCGATAAGGCCTTGGATGAATATTTTCAGCAAGCTTTTTGTATCCACATTTTGGATAATGTTAGGCATGTTTGTATGTATTGTATCTGTATTTGTATTATTAACACAGGGAATGTCATTTTCATATATTTTTAAAAGCTTTTTTGAGTTTATTAGCGATATTTTTGATGAAAACGCTTTTATACCATTAATGAAATTTTTCATATGTGTTGTAATAGGTCAAGCGGCAAATGTTATGCTTGTATATTGTTCAATGGCATTAGGACACTTATTTAACAAACATAGAAAACTTATGTCATTTTTATTCTTTTTACTTATTTTTATAATTACTAGCCATATAACAAGTTTTGTCACATTCAACACCAATACGTTAATGGCGACACAGCACTTTGGAAGTTTTATTAATAAATTTTCATACTTCGCTAATTTTGGACTTTTCCTCAATATGGTTTTCATTTCAATTACTTTCGCTGTTACAAACTATATTTTGGAAAACAAACTCAATCTTGAATAACTATAATACTTACACTTTAGATATAACAAAAAAATATTTTACGAGTGCATAAGCACTGCTAGGCGATAAGCGAATTGCTAAGCAATTTGCAGCCCGTACAAGTAAAATAATTTTTTTGTAACTTTCAAAGTGTAATTATTATATAAGAGCCTGCCTTTTTTTGGATATTTTAATAGTTTTTAGACAGGCTCTAACAGACTTCTTTCGAAATTGTTTATTTTTAGGTTGGATTGCTATAAAATTTCGAAAGGACTCTGTTAAACCACAAGTACTAATATTTTATTTTTTCTGTGATGAACATTTACAGCAGCCATCACAACCACTTTCACAGCAGCCGCCCTTTTTCTTTATTACACTTTTAACGGCAAATATCATAGCTATTACAATTACTCCACAAATTATTATATCCGCCAAAATTGCGTTTCCCCCCTTTAATCAAGCTATTTTAGGAACAGCTTTTTTATTTGAGTCCATAAAAATAAAAACAATCAAGGCAATCAGCACGATTGTGACAATAATTGGGGCGATAAAACTTCCGCCATATAAAAAAGCATTTCCATAAAGATTTATTAACAAAGCCACAATATACGCCAAACCCGTTTGATAACAAATAGCAAAGGCAGTCCATTTAAAACTTGACATCTCACGCCTTATAGCCCCAATAGCGGCAAAACAAGGAGCGCAAAGAAGATTAAAAGCAAGAAAAGCATAAGCACTCACAACATTAAAATCCGCCTGAAGCATAGACCAAATCTCAGCGCCGTCTTCCGCCACCTCCTCAAATCCATATAATACGCCAAATGTTCCGACAACATTTTCTTTTGCCACAAGACCTGTAACAGTGGCAACCGAAGCCTGCCAATGACCAAATCCAAGAGGAGCAAACAGAGGAGCGATAATATTTCCTATATCGGCAAGCATTGATTCACTGGCATCAACCATCTCAAAAGACCAATTAAATGTTTGGAGAATCCAAATAATCGCGCAAGCGACAAAAATAATTGTACCTGCCTTTTTAATAAACGCTTTTCCCCTATCCCACATATGAATAAAAAGACCTTTTACAGCGGGAATATGATACGCCGGAAGCTCCATTACAAAAGGAGCAGGGTCACCTCGAAAAACCGACAATCTTTTAAGAACAATACCAGAAATAATAATAGCGGCGATTCCCATAAAATAAGCCGATGGAGCGACCCAGCTTTGGTCAGGAAACATAGCTCCGGCGATAAGAGCGATTATAGGAAGTTTAGCGCTGCAAGGTATAAATGTTGTTGTAATAACTGTCAATCGTCTGTCATTATTATTTTCTATAGTCCTCGATGCCATAACCCCCGGAACACCACATCCCGTTCCAATAAGAACAGGGATAAAAGACTTTCCCGAAAGTCCAAATTTTCTGAAAATTCTATCCATAATAAAAGCGATTCTCGCCATATAACCGCAATCCTCAAGAATAGCAAGTAAAAAGAACAAAATCAAAATTTGCGGAACAAATCCCAAAACAGCGCCAACTCCGCCAACAATACCATCAAGAACAAGTCCTTTAACCCATTCAGAGGCGTCGACACTATCAAGAGCAGACTCAACAAAAACAGGAATACCCGGAATCCATATGCCATAATCAGCAGGGTCAGGCTCTTCCAAATCCATTCCCTTACCGTCAACATTCACAAGACCTTCAATTTCCGATTGTTTCTCCTCAAAATTACTTACTGCTTCCTCATAAGCACTTCCGCCGATTCCAAAAAGATGCCATCCATCGCCAAACACACCGTCATTTGCCCAATCAGTGCCAATTGTTCCAATAGACGTAACAGATATGTAATATACAAACCACATTATAATAGCGAATATAGGCAGTGCCAAAATACGATTTGTAACAATTTTATCAATCTTATCTGATAAAGTTAATTTCTGTCTCAAATTTTTCTTTACAGCCTTTGAGACAACTTTCTCAATAAAAGAATATCTCTCATTTGTAATTACACTTTCTGTATCATCATCAAAACTCTTCTCAGCCGATTTAACAATCTCATCAATAACTTTCTTTTTATCATTATCAAAATTCAACCCTTTTAGTATTTCACTGTCATTTTCAAAAAGTTTTACAGCAAACCACCTTTTACTGATTGAAAAATCATCGTCTTTAAGCAATTCTTCCGTTTGTAAAATATACCGCTCAACAGAATCGTCAAATATTTTCATAACCTGAATATTATGTTTATTATCAGAAGCTTTAACAGCCATTTCGCAAACTTCTTTTAAACCCGTGCCTTTAAGAGCCGATATTGGAACAATAGGACAGTTCAAAATTTTTTGAAGTTTTTCAACGTCTATAGTATCGCCGTTTTTGTTGACTATATCCATCATATTTAATGCTATAACAACAGGAAGCCCCGTTTCTATAAGCTGAGTAGTCAAATATAGATTTCTCTCAATATTCGAACCATCAACAACATTTAAAATAACGTCAGGTGTTTTTCCAATTATACACTCTCTTGTGATGACTTCCTCAGAAGTATATGGAGAAAGGGAATAAATTCCAGGCAAATCCATAACCATTACATCTTTATTCCATTTTAGTCTGGCTTCTTTTTCCTCAACAGTAACCCCCGGACGATTTCCGACATATTCCGTACTTCCGGTAATCGCGTTATATAAAGTTGTTTTTCCACAATTAGGATTTCCGGCGAGAGCTATTTTAATCATTTTTATTACCTCCATTAAAAATTATTTTATAATAATATTTTCAGCGTCCGCTTTTCTAAGAGAAAGCTCATAACCTCTAACAGTCAGTTCAATAGGGTCTCCCAAAGGGGCAAGCTTTCTAACAAAAATAGAAGTCCCTTTTGTAATTCCCATATCCATAATACGTCTTTTAAGACTTCCTCCGCAAGATATTTTCTCAACAATAACATTATCACCTGATTTAGCGTCTTTTAAAGTTTTCATTTACAACCAACTCCTCCTATACAAAAATTCTCATAGCCATAGATTTGCTTATAGCAATTCTGGAATTTTTAACATTTATAATCACATTTCCATTTGCCTCAGAAAGAACTATAAGTTTTTCTCCCTTTATTATTCCAAGATTAGCGAGAAACTTTTTTATATCATCTTTGCCTGAAACTGTTTTAACAGTCTGAATTTGCCCCATTTTAACCATAGCCAACGGCATAAAAATCCCTCCTTAAAAATAATTAGAATACTGCAACTTAATTAGAATATCGAAACTTAATTAAATACAGCTTATTTTATTAGTTTTAATAAATTAAATTAGCATATACTAATATCTTATGTTTTTAGTTTACTACAACTAACCATATTTGTCAACACTAATTTTCAAAAAAATATATTGACATAAAAAAGATAATATGGTATAAAATTATTAATAAAGTTAGTTGCAGCTAATTTATATGTTTTATATTTATATTTTTTTACACATATATTAGCTTAGGCTAATTAAGTTAAAGGAGGCTAAAATAAAAATGAGCGTAATAATAATCGGAGGAAATGATAGAATGCATTCCCAGTATAAAAATTTATGCAAAGAACATAATTGTAAGGTAAAAGTTTTTACACAAATGCCAGGAAAATTAAAAAATCAAATAGGGCAACCTGACCTTTTAATTTTATTTACAAACACAGTTTCTCATAAAATGGTGAATTGCGCTGTCCAAGAGGCGTACAAAAATAATATTATGATTGAAAGATGCCACAGTAGTTCATCATCCGCCCTAAAAAAAATACTCTCACAATATTGTCAATAAGAAAGGAGTAAAAATAATGGTAACTACATTTACAAATACCCTTGTGAAATATTGTTCACCTGTTTTAGCGGGAATAAAAACAGCCAATATGTTTACTTTTTTTGACAATTCTCAAAATATATCAACAATAATAAAAAGTTATAATAAAGTTTTCAATTCATTTGGCATTTATTTTTATATACTAAACTCAAATAAGAAAGGCTATCTAATATATGTCTGTAGGCTTGATATGCTTAAAAAAGATTTTGAAAAAAAAACTATTAAAAATTTCATGACAAGGGAGGGATATAATATCAATAAACCGGAACAATGTATACAACTTTTAAGTGATAAAATCAAGTCTAAAAATGAGTTTCCCCACGAAATTGGACTTTTTTTAAGCTACCCAATTTATGATGTTTTGGGGTTTATTGAAAACAGAGGAAATAACTTTAAATATTGCGGTTGCTGGAAAGTATATAGCAATGAAAACTACGCAAGACAAGTTTTTTATGAATATAAAAAATATACAAATTTATATCGTAAAAAATTTGACAAAGAAAAAAATTTACTAAAACTTATCACTAAATAGAGTAATATAGATAAATTCAATTTACCCATATTATGGTAATTACACTTTAGCTATAACAAAAAATATTTTACAAGTGCGTAAGCACTGCTGGGTGGCAAGCGAATTGCAAAGCAATTTGCAGCCCGTGCAAGTATAGTGAAAGAACTTGAATAACGGTAAAAAAATATTTTACGTCCGCTTGCGGCAAAAGTCGGTAAGCGAATTGTGAAGCACTTCGCAGACTTTTGAGT
>CATJCJ010000304.1 GCA_949738935.1 uncultured Eubacteriales bacterium
GCCTTTTCTATTTATGTAGCTTTTCTTCAGTCTATTTTTTGTAGGCAGCAACAAGCAGAATAAATCTCTTTCAATAATTACTTATTATTGTATGTTAAAAAAAATTATTATATATTGGAGTATTTATAATGAATTATAAAAAAGAAATTTTACAAATTCAAAACTCTCTTAATGATCAAAGTATTTCATTCCAAAATACTTTAATTCTTAATCCAGTAGAGAATATTCCTGATCAAATGATACTGGAACCATGCACATCATTTATTCATGGATTATATAATACTGATACGATAAAAACAGATGAAGATAAAATCAGCGCTAAAATTTTATTTAGTGGAAGAGAACAAATTACAAAAGATATAAATAAAATATATTCCATGTGGTCTGAAATTTTAGGTGGTGAAGCCGTTTCTATGAGATTATTATCTGGTTTGCACGCTCATATTATAATTTTTATGTCAATTACGGATATTGGACAAAAAGTTATGGCTTTGCCTGAGAAGGCAGGAGGACATGTTTCAAGTTATGCAATATTAAAGAGACTGGGATTAGATGTTATTGATATGCCATATGATTCCATTAATATGAGAATAAATAAAGAACAATGCATATCAGATATAGAAACTTTCAAACCTGATATAATATTTATTGACCGTAGTGAGGGCTTGGTTTACGAAGACTTTACATGGTTGGGAGAGTATAAATTTAATCATTCATGCTACAAAATATTTGATGCCTCACAATATTTAACTAATATAATCTGTAATGACTATATAAATCCATTTGATATGGGTTTTGATCTCATTTTATCAACACTTCACAAGAATTTACCTGGACCCCAACGTGCTTTAGTATGTTCTAAAAGAAACGATACAATGTGGAAAAAACTTAAGGCTGGTATAAGCACATATGTTTCTAATATGCATGCGTTTTCTATATATTCCGCAGGGCTAATATTAGATAATTATAATGACTTGAAAAATTTATCAAAAGAAATGTTATCAAACGCTTGTAAACTAGAGGAATATTTAGCTACATATCAAGTTCCGGTTATACAGAGAACTCTATTTGGTAAAGATTCTCCAACACATCACTGTTGGGTTGGTCCCATGGAGCAAAGACAAGCATATAACTTGTTTATATTGTTAGAACAATTAGGGTTATTAACAAATTATAGATTATTACCATATGATTTAGGATATGGGCTAAGATTGGGAACGTCATGTGCTACAAAATGCGGTTTATCAGAAAAACATATACCTGAATTAGCGTATATTATAAACAAAGCATATAGTAATGGTTACTCAATTGCACTTAAAAATCAAGCAACAGATTTAATCAAAAAAATAAAAACGAACTATTAAAAAATACCAAGAAAAAAGGCCAAAAACTACTCGTCAGAATTTAAAACATCTGTTATAATAGATATGCTAGAAAACTATGTAAGCTATAACGAAATTGTGCGTACATATTTTCCACATTTAGAGAGCAAGAATTGTAAATTCCTAAAGAAGTGTGAACGAATATTTTTAGAGGTGGAAGCCAAGGAACTAATGAAAAAAGACTGTGTAAAACAAAGGCAAACCAACAAAATCAGATAAAAAGACTGAGGAAAATTTAATTGTTAGAAATCAGCGTTTGCGAATAAAGATTTAATATTAAAAGATCATGCAACTTAATTCTGATGGAAGAGCAAAATAACAAGAAAAAGCGGTAATTATCGCTAAACATTGTCTAAAGTTTGAGGTTTACTTAAATATCTAATAATTAACAAAATGCAAAAGGCAGGAATTAAAGCCCTTATAAAATTGTCAAACGATAATTCGTAGCATCTAAATAATTACATCATAGTTCTTGGAGAGGCACTCTAAAAACTACTACAAATATTATACGAGGTAGTGATTAATATAAAAGAGTTAAATAATGTAATTGCAATTTTGTCGGCCAAAAAGAAATTCGAGTTAAAACACGAAATACTACTACATCCACAAGATAATTATGTGTGTGTAAGATACCTATATTGTGGAATATGCGGTGGTGATTACTCCGCATATCTTGGTTATAGACAGGAATATCCCGTTTCACTAGGGCATGAGTTTGTAGGGGAAGTTGTTGCTGTTGGTAAAAATGTTAAAAATATAATAAAGGGACAACTTGTTATTTCTGACTTTAATTATAGATGCGGTGAATGTTATTTTTGCAAAAAAAACATGTCTCATCTTTGTATGCACAACAATATTCAATTGTTTTCTAATAGAGGATTTGCTAAATATGCTAATATACATATAAAATATTTACTACCAATAGATGTTTTAAATTATATACCAAGAGCCTGTTTGATTGAGCCTCTTTCTTGTGTTATTCATGCTTCAAAATATGTTAACATAAAAAAAGAAACGAACGTACTTATCTGTGGTGGTGGTAGCATAGGTATGTTATTCTGCTTTTATTTAAATAGAATTATTAAAAATGTAAATATAGTAGTAAACGAATTAAATGAAAGTAGGTTATTACTTTTAATCCAACATTTTCATGTATTACAATATAAAGAAAATTTATTTGAAAAATATGATTTAATTATTGATTGTTCAAACACAAAAAGCGGATTAATGTTTTCATTAAATCATGCCGAACAAGCTAGTACAATTTGTATAATGAGCCATTTATATGGGCATAACACATCCTTTGTTTATGAACAACTATGTAAAAAGGAACTAAAAGGGTTGTTCCCTCTAAGAAACGGTGAAACGAATAATTTATTATTAGCAAAAAATTATATTAAAGAATTTTGGACGAACAAAGATGATGATTTAATTCAAATTTATCAAAATATTTATGAAGCATTTGATAAAAAAGAAGAAAATTCAAAATGCAAACAAATTATAGATGTACAAAAAGCATTATCTTAACTGATGAATAAAAAGTTTGTATTTGTATATAGTTTCATCAAAGTTTAACCATTCATATAAATGTAATATTTTATTTATATCCATAATATTATTTGTTATTAGCAATAATGGCAGTTTCAAAAAACTATAAACTTTATTTTTTTCTATTAAACTATGAATTTTTTTATTTGTAGAATCATTAATTTTATTATCTCTTGCATAATCCAAATACGCTTGAGCAATATATGCAAATAATTTACCAGAAATATAACCGTCTTGTTGGTTGATTTTTATACTTTTATTTATATATTTTTGTGCTGTATAATAATCCTTTTTTACTATATATGCAATTGCTAACGAATAATATACTTTAGCTTTATTTTTTATGTTATAAGGATCAGTCATTGTTTTTAAAAATTTTTCTGCCTTGTTTATGAAAAATGTTGATGGGAAATAACATTTTGTTTCACATAAGTTTGTAGTTAAATATTCATAATATACTGGATTAACATTATAGCTTTTTAATAGATTGTTATATTCCAGCGCTGCCTTTTCTACTTGAAAATTAAATCTATATATATGCCCTATTGTCCTTCTTATAGAATAATCATCATCATTATTTAAGTACCCATTTTGAAGTAAAGATAAAGCCATATGAGCAGTTTTGAAACGTCCGTGCATCATATCGCAATCAGCTTTATAAATCTTTATACGATTATAAAACCATTCTTGCTTAACTTTATCTGTTAAATTCTTATCAATGTCATTAATCCAGTTTTCAAGTTGATGATATTGCCCTGTCAATGCTTTAGTATAATATAATACAGCTTCATATGATATATTATGCTTACCAAATAAATATGGTTTTTTTATTTCCGTTAATCGCTGTAAAGTTTTAAGTGTATTCTGTTTTTCAAATGTTTTAGCATAAATAAATTTTAGTACATCTTGCATAATTGGTGTATTGATTTTATTTGGTGCTTGAGGATAAAAACGAATTCTATAAGAGATAAGTGTAAAAAATATATCTAACATTTTTTCTATAATACTCGTTTCGATTGTATATTCAACATTAGTCTTTTCTTTCTTAATTCGGGCTTCAATAGATATAGCTAGTGATAATATGTTTTGTAATAGAATAGATAAAGTGGAGCCATTATTTTCATTAACAATTATATCTCGTCTAAAGCAAATATAATCTACATATGTTTTAAATATACTATAAAATTCTGCTAATGGTCTAATATGTTGAACATCACGACTAAATACTTCATGGATCTTTACAAGATTATTGTTGCTACCATAAGAAAGATATTGGCAAAGACTTCCTTTCACAATTTCTTCGTAGTTGTATGCTTTGCTGGCAATCATTCTTTCTTTAGATAAATAGTGAAATATTTCTTGATTGAATACACCTATTGTGGCTAGATCTAAGATGGTTGATTGAAATTCAGGTTCTAAATGATTAATAAAATGTTTTATTAATTTATTACGGTCTTTAAACAACGCTTTATCTATAAGGTCTGAACCAACAATTTGGGATTCTTTTTCATAAACATTTAATGCAATATCTATATAAATAGGAATACATTGAGTAATTTCTATAATTAAATCAACTAAATCTGGACGATTTATAATTGTTTCTTCTAATAATTTTTTTGCATCTTCTTTAGGATAACAATCCAATAAATAAGAAGAAAAATGCTTTTTATTTATTGGCCAATTTAATGGTTCTCTGCCAGTAATAATATATAATCCTAAATTGATGTTAGAAATTATATGGTACAACCACTCTTCCGAATCAGAATATGGTTGACTTTTTTGATAAGAATCAAAAACAAATATTGGATTAGGTATGTCTTTTTGTAATATTTGGTTGCGGATTTCAACTCCTAATATTCTGGGTAATAAATCCAATAACTCATCATTTGTAGAAGACTTTATCTTACTAAATATAGATTTATGTAATAGTTGAGGAATTCTTTGAAATAATGAGTCCATGAATGTCAATATACTATTCACAGATAGAATAACAGGAATTTGTATTGTTGGTAGATTACTTTTAGCACATCCTGTAATATTGGCAATAACATCCAAAACATCAGAAAAAAAATTATCCTTAAAGTGTTTCATAAAATCTTTATTTAATATTTCTGGATTTGTCATATTCCAATAACATAGTAAAGCATAATCAAATACAGGGCAATTTTTTTTTAATTTACATCGTATTTGATAAATATTATTAATTATTTCACTTCTTTTTTCTATTTCAAAGGTAATAAAGAAAATAGGCTCTGGAGAAAGCCTTGTAATAAATTCCTTTAACAAACGAGTCTTTCCAATTCCGCCCATACCATATATATCTATAATATGGTAATAATTAGAATTTTGGTTTAAATCAACCAGAGAATCAAACAATAATTGCATTATTGTTTCACGATCTGTAAAAGTTCTTTCAATATTATCCTCTAGTAAATTGTTAAAATTTGCATAATAATCACATTTCATAATATAATCCTTTCAAAAATAAGGAGTTTCCAATGATTATTTCTTTTTCGGGTCTTGATGGTGCAGGCAAGACAACCCAAATAAACCACTTATTAAATTTTTATCAAGGCACAGGACTGAGTACATATTCAATTTATAACATTCTTCCAGAAATTTGTTACCACAAAAAATTCAAACTTTAGCTTTTTATATAAAGATACCAAGTGAAGTTTGTTTTGAACGGAATAAAAATAGACCTGATGGAAAAATTCCTCTTTACAAAAACATAAAAAAATTGATTATTTAACATCAAACTTTGATAAAATTGCAAGTAATAATAACTTGATATATATAAATGGGATTGAATCCCCAGAAAAAATTTTTCAAAAAATTCTTTTTTATATTAATAAATTTTCTAATATACATTGAATTATTTAACATACAATAATAAGTAATTATTGAAAGAGATTTATTCTGCTTGTTGCTGCCTACAAAAAATAGACTGAAGAAAAGCTACATAAATAGAAAAGGC
>CATJCJ010000305.1 GCA_949738935.1 uncultured Eubacteriales bacterium
GGTTAGCGCACCTGCTTTGGGAGCAGGGGGTCGTGGGTTCGAATCCCGCTACCCCGACAAAGAAGGAGTTCAATTGAAAAGTTTTCGGGGTGTAGCGCAGTCCGGTTAGCGCACCTGCTTTGGGAGCAGGGGGTCGTGGGTTCGAATCCCGCTACCCCGACGAAAAAGAGGCAATTACATGATTTATGTAGTTGCCTCTTTTTTTTTACATTTTCAGGTAATATTCTTTGGTTAGTTCAACGTATTCCTTACTGTATTGATGGCGGGTTAGTTCTATTAATAGTTCTTTTGTCTGGTATTCCTGCTTTTTGAATATAAAAGTTATCAAGGTTCTTTTGGGGGGTAATCCGGGTTTGGTGATAACATTCAGTTGTCTGCATGGATATAAAGAGTGATTGAAGGCAACTTCTTTTACATTGTCCGAAACATCTGTAGGCACGACGACAGTAAATTCTCCATCTTCTGAAAGAAGTTGTGATACTCCACTAAACAAATCTTCATAAGTTAATTCATTATTGTGCCGGGCAGCATTTCTTTGCTGGTCAGGACATTTTAAAGAGTCTACGAAATATGGAGGATTAGAGACTATGACATCAAAACGTGCAGTAGAAGTATATTGTTTAAAATCGACCTGTAATACTTCTACTCTATCTTGCCAAGGAGAGTGTGCAACATTCTCTTTGGCTTGTTTAGCGGCGGCACAATCTATTTCGAGAGCAACAATAAAAGCTTTGCTACGTTGGGCAAGCATTAAAGCTACTAATCCGGTTCCTGTTCCGATGTCGAGTATTCTTTGGGCGTTCTTAACACTGGACCAGGCACCAAGCAGTACTCCGTCTGTTCCTACTTTCATAGCACATTTGTCGTGCCATACAGTGAACTGTTTGAATTGAAAATATGGATTTGGCATTTTGCTAATATCTTATGGAATTTGCCAAAAATAAATAATTATTATGAGATAACGTTCGGTAAACGGTATAATTTGGCATTGTTTTTGTGTTTTTATCGTACGTGGGCTTTATTATTAATGAATAATCGATTAACTTTGCAAACAATTTATGCCCATATAATGACATAAACTAATTTAAACGAAATGATGAGAGAAAAATACTTTATGGAAGATTCAGATGATAATGCATTCTCACTGATCGCCGATTTTGAAGGAAATGAAGAGCAAATGTTCGATGTGAAAATCAAATCAGGTGATACTCTTCCGGTACTTCCCCTTCGTAATATGGTGTTGTTTCCGGGGGTATTTATGCCGGTTTCAGTGGGTAGGAAGTCATCCTTGAGATTAATACGTGAGGCTGAAAAGAAAAATATGAATATAGCGGTTGTCTGCCAGAAAGTAGCTCAGACAGATGAACCTCAATTTGAAGATCTGCACACAATTGGAACCATAGGGAAAATTGTGCGTATTTTGGAAATGCCGGATCAAACGACAACTGTTATTTTACAGGGATTGAAGCGTTTGGAATTGACGGGTATTACAGAAACCCATCCCTATCTGAAGGGCAGCATCGAAGTAAAAGATGAAATAATGCCTGACAAAAATGATAAGGAATTTCAGGCTCTGGTTGAAACTTGTAAAGACCTGACAATACGCTATATTAAATCTTCGGATTCTTTGCATCAGGATTCTGCATTTGCTATCAAAAACATTAATAATCATATGTTTTTGGTAGATTTTATCTGCACTAATTTACCTTTAAAAAAGGACGAGAAGATAGAATTGCTGCGTTACGATTCATTGAGAGAGCGTACGTATCGCCTGTTGGAGATATTGAACCGGGAAGTTCAGCTTGCTGAAATTAAAGCGTCTATTCAAATGCGTGCCCGTGAAGATATAGACCAGCAGCAGCGTGAATATTTTTTGCAGCAGCAAATTAAAACAATTCAGGATGAGTTGGGTGGCAGTGGACAGGAGCAGGAAATAGAAGAAATGCGCAATAAGGCGTATAAAATGAAATGGAGCGAAGAAGTACGAACTCTTTTCTTGAAAGAGTTGGCCAAACTGGAGCGTACTCATCCGCAATCTCCTGATTTTAGTGTACAACTGAACTATCTGCAAACGATGCTTAGTTTGCCATGGAACGTATATACAACGGACAATTTGAATCTGAAGAATGCAGAGAAAACACTGAATAAAGATCATTATGGTCTGGAAAAGGTGAAAGAACGTATTCTTGAACATTTGGCTGTTCTGAAACTGAAAGGTGATATGAAATCACCGATTATCTGTCTGTATGGACCTCCGGGAGTTGGTAAGACTTCTTTGGGAAAATCTATTGCTGCTGCTCTGAAGCGGAAGTATATTCGTATGTCCTTGGGAGGTGTACATGATGAAGCCGAGATTCGCGGACATCGTAAAACCTATATCGGTGCTATGCCGGGACGAATTATAAAGAGTTTGATAAAGGCAGGTTCTTCCAATCCGGTATTTATTCTGGATGAGATTGATAAAGTAAGCGCAGATCGTCAGGGAGACCCTTCATCTGCTTTACTGGAAGTACTTGATCCGGAACAGAATACAACGTTTCATGACAACTTCCTCGATGTGGATTATGACTTGTCTAAAGTGATGTTTATTGCTACTGCTAATAATCTGAACACGATACCTGGACCATTGCTTGACCGTATGGAACTGATTGAGGTTAGTGGCTACATCACGGAAGAAAAGGTTGAGATTGCCCGTAAGCATCTGGTTCCAAAAGAGTTGGAAGCAAATGGAATGAAAAAGACTGATATTAAGATTCCAAAAGATACATTGGAGGCTATTATAGAGTCTTATACTCGTGAAAGTGGTGTACGTGAACTGGAAAAGAAGATCGGTAAGATACTCCGTAAATCTGCCCGTCAGTATGCTACCGATGGTTATTTCTTAAAGACAGAGATTAAGCCTGCCGATTTATATGATTTTCTGGGGGCACCTGAATATACTCGTGACAAATATCAGGGTAATGATTACGCAGGTGTTGTAACAGGATTGGCATGGACTGCTGTTGGAGGTGAAATTTTATTTGTTGAAACAAGTTTGAGCCGCGGTAAAGGTGGACGTTTGACTTTAACGGGTAATTTGGGGGATGTAATGAAGGAGTCTGCTATGCTGGCGCTTGAATATATCAAAGCACATGCTTCATTGCTGAATCTGGATGAAGAAATATTTGATAATTGGAATATCCATGTTCATGTTCCGGAAGGTGCGATCCCCAAAGATGGTCCATCAGCGGGTATCACTATGGCTACCTCATTGGCTTCTGCGTTGACGCAGCGTAAAGTGAGAGCAAATCTGGCCATGACCGGTGAAATAACTCTTCGCGGTAAAGTACTTCCGGTGGGCGGTATTAAGGAAAAAATTCTTGCAGCTAAACGTGCAGGGATTAAAGAAATTATAATGAGTGCCGAGAATAAAAAGAACATAGATGAGATTCAGGAGATGTATCTTAAAGGACTGACATTCCACTATGTAACTGATGTGAAAGAAGTATTTGCCATCGCATTGACTGATGAGAAGGTGGCTGATGCCATTGATTTATCTGTAAAGAAAGCCAGCCAGGAATGACATTTGAATTACAATATACAGACGCAAAAAGTAATGCCCGTGCGGGTCTGATTACAACAGACCACGGGCAGATACAAACTCCTATATTTATGCCGGTGGGTACACTTGGCACAGTGAAAGGTGTACACCTGACAGAATTGAAGGAGGATATTGAGGCTCAGATCATATTGGGTAATACATATCATCTTTATTTGCGTCCGGGATTGGATGTTATAGAAAAAGCCGGTGGATTACATAAATTCAACGGTTTTGACCGTCCGATGTTGACTGATAGCGGTGGGTTCCAGGTCTTTTCGTTGGCAGGTATCCGTAAACTGCGTGAAGAAGGTGCTGAATTTCGTTCGCATATTGATGGAAGTAAACATGTTTTTACTCCTGAGAAAGTGATGGATATTGAACGTACTATCGGTGCGGATATTATGATGGCATTTGATGAATGTCCTCCGGGAGATTCTGACTATGCATATGCCAAAAAGTCATTAGGACTGACACACCGCTGGCTTGACAGGTGTATTCAGCGTTTTAATGAAACAGAACCTAAATATGGCTATAATCAATCTCTTTTCCCTATAGTTCAAGGGTGTGTGTACACAGACTTGCGTAAACAATCAGCAGAGTTTGTTGCCTCTAAAGGAGCGGATGGAAATGCCATTGGAGGACTTGCCGTGGGTGAGCCTGTGGATAAAATGTATGAGATGATTGAAGTTGTAAACGACATTTTGCCGAAAGACAAACCACGTTACCTGATGGGAGTCGGTACGCCGGTGAATATTCTGGAGGGTATTGAACGTGGAGTTGACATGTTTGACTGTGTAATGCCTACTCGAAACGGTCGGAATGGAATGTTATTTACCAAGGATGGTATTATAAACATGCGTAATAAAAAGTGGGAAATGGACTTCTCTCCTATTGAAGCTGATGGCGCTTCTTGCGTAGATACTTTATACAGTAAAGCTTATCTGCGTCATCTGTTTCATGCGCAAGAATTATTGGCTATGCAGATTGCTTCTATCCATAATCTGGCATTCTATCTCTGGTTAGTAGGTGAAGCACGTAAACACATTATTGCCGGGGATTTCTCTACATGGAAGCCGATGATGGTAAAAAGAGTGTCAACAAGACTATAATTAAATGAAAAGCAATCGTTTTATCAAACTGCTGGACTGGTATATCATCAAGAAATTCTTGGGGACATACGTATTTGCTATTGCGTTGATTATCTCTATCGCTGTAGTGTTTGATTTCAATGAGAAGATGGATAAGTTTATGGAGCGTGAAGCGCCCTGGACTGCAATCGTCTTTGATTATTATATGAACTTCATTCCCTACTTTGCGAATTTATTCAGTCCGTTGTTTGTATTTATTGCCGTAATTTTCTTCACTTCAAAACTGGCAGAGAATTCAGAGATTATTGCTATGTTCTCCACCGGAATGAGTTTTAAGCGTCTGATGCGTCCTTATATGATATCGGCAGCCGTTATTGCAGTAGCTACTTTCATGTTGGGTTCATATGTAATACCTAAAGGAAGTGTAACGCGCTTGAACTTTGAGGATAGGTATGTAAAGCCGAAAAAGAAAGGCAGTGCACGTAATGTGCAACTTGAGGTAGCTGACGGCGTAATAGCTTACATTGATAATTATCAGGATTATAATAAGACCGGAAATCGTTTTTCACTGGATAAATTTGTTGATAAGAAACTGATTTCTCACCTGACAGCACGTCGTATTGTATATGATACAACTACTGTAAACAAATGGACTATTCATGATTATATGATACGTGAACTGGATGGATTGAAAGAAAATATCATAAAGGGGGATAGAATGGATTCTATTATAAATATGGATCCATCTGATTTTCTGATTATGAAGAATCAACAGGAAATGCTTACCAGCCCTCAGTTGAGTGAATACATTGATAAGCAACGGAGGCGTGGATTTGCCAATATCAAAGAGTTTGAAATTGAATATCATAAGCGTATTGCCATGTCTTTTGCGTCGTTCATTCTAACTGTGATAGGTTTATCCCTGTCATCAAGAAAAACCAAGGGAGGAATGGGACTGCATTTGGGAATCGGGCTTGCACTAAGTTTCTCGTATATCCTTTTCCAGACAATTACTTCGACTTTTGCTGTTAATGGAAATGTTCCTCCTGTAGTTGCGGTATGGATACCGAATGTATTGTATGCATTCATAGCATTCTACTTATATAAAAAGGCTCCTAAATAATGCTTATTTTCTGCAATGGCAGATGATTAAAAGAGTAATCTGAATCTTTAAAGAAAAAGTCCCGTCAACTTTTAAGTAGACGGGACTCTTTTTGTTGTATTCATTTCCTCTTTTGTCTATTCCCGAACATTTTTATTTATTCAGGAAATTCCCCTTTCTCCTTACACTTTTTATTGAAGTCAGATATATTTATCCGATTTCTTTTATGTGAGCAGAAAGTTCTGCAGCAGAGATGTTTTTGGCTATAATAACACCATTTCCATCTAATAAATAGTTAGTGAAACCCCGGTTCAAACGGTATCTTTTAAATAAACCGGAATCTTCGCCTTTAGTTTCCACGAAACAGGTGGGCGTAACTATTTGATCCTTACGAATAGTCTCTTCAAATACCGAACGGTATTCGTCAAATGACACAGAAACCATTTCCACATTGGGGGCATCAGACCGAAGTACATTGTTCAAACTTGCGTTTTGCATCCGGGACTGTGCATCATAACTTGCCCAAAAACTTAGCAACACATACCGACCTTTTAAGTCAGCCAATTTAAGAGGGCGTTGCTCCCCTGACGTAGATTCGATTCGAAAATCAGGGGCTACGTCACCCACACTTAAGCCTCCAGTAGGTTTGTCTTTTTCAACGAAGGCTGTCAAGGAACAAATTAGTAATACAACAAAAATCCATTTTACATGTCTCATGTAATTCGGTTTTGGTTAATACTATTCGGGACTGTCCTTAAACAGTGGCTTCTCCCCGAAACATCGTCTTTTCAGGCATCAAACGGAGAGGAATCCGTTGATTGTCAATGCCTTTAATTCAGAAACCGGGCGCAAAGGTAAGTATTTATTAAATTAACTTCCAAATAAACAAGCAAATTTCTTACTTTTTGACCATAATTTTTTATGTTCTTTAGCATAGGTACCGACTTTTTTCTCTATTTTTGCAGGATTAAAAGATTTTTTTTATGCAACTCTCAAATACTGAACTCATTCTCATCCGAATAACAGGTGAAGACCGTCCTGGATTGACGGCTTCTGTGACAGAAATATTAGCAAAATATGATGCTACAATTCTGGATATCGGCCAGGCGGATATTCATAATACGCTTTCATTAGGTATCCTTTGTATGACAGAGGAACAGAATTCTGGGTTTATTATGAAAGAGTTATTATTTAAAGCTTCGTCTTTAGGGGTAACAATTCGTTTTTATCCAATATCTACGGAGGAATATGAAAGTTGGGTAAAGATGCAGGGAAAGAACCGTTATATCCTTACGCTGTTAGGGCGTAAACTTTCTGCTCGTCAGATTGCTGCAACTACTCGTATTCTTGCTGAACAAGGGATGAATATTGATGCTATCAAACGTCTTACAGGGCGTATTCCCCTGAATGAGTGTGAAGTACGTACACGGGCTTGTATTGAGTTCTCTGTTCGTGGTACCCCAAAGGATCGTATTGTTATGCAGGAACAGTTAATGAAACTGGCCAGTGAACTCGAAATGGATTTCTCTTTCCAGCTTGACAATATGTATCGACGGATGCGCCGTCTGATATGTTTTGATATGGATTCTACTTTGATAGAGACCGAGGTTATTGATGAACTGGCAATACGTGCTGGTGTGGGAGACCAAGTGAAACAGATTACTGAGCGTGCTATGCGTGGTGAAATTGATTTTGTAGAAAGTTTCCGTGAACGTGTAGCGTTACTTAAAGGGCTGGATGAATCGGTGATGCAGGAAATAGCGGAGAACTTGCCTATTACGGAAGGAGTAGATCGGTTGATGTATGCTCTGAAGAAATATGGTTATAAAATTGCTATTCTAAGCGGAGGTTTTACTTATTTTGGAAAATATCTACAGCAAAAATATGGCATTGACTATGTGTATGCCAATGAACTTGAGATTGTGGATGGTAAGTTGACCGGGCGTTATTTGGGTGATGTGGTTGATGGGAAACGAAAAGCTGAACTCCTCCGTCTGATTGCACAAGTTGAAAAAGTAGATATTGCCCAAACAATTGCAGTAGGTGATGGAGCCAATGATCTTCCGATGTTAGGTATTGCCGGATTAGGTATTGCATTTCATGCTAAACCTAAGGTAGTAGCCAATGCTAAGCAGTCTATTAATACAATTGGCCTGGATGGGGTACTTTATTTTCTTGGTTTCAAAGATTCATATTTGAACATGTAAATCTGCCTGTGATTAATTGGTGATATTATTAATTTGTATAATAAGCATAAAATGAAGTTTTCTGAACTAAAACTAAACGATCGTGTACTTGAAGCACTCGACGCAATGCGGTTTGATGAGTGCACACCGATACAAGAACAGGCAATCCCTGTTATTCTTGAGGGAAGAGATTTAATTGCGGTCGCTCAGACAGGTACGGGTAAGACGGCTGCCTTCTTACTTCCTGTATTAAATAAGCTATCTGAGGGAGAGCATCCGGAGGACGCTATTAACTGCGTTGTCATGTCCCCTACCCGGGAACTGGCACAACAGATAGATCAGCAAATGGAAGGATTCTCCTATTTTATGCCAGTGTCCAGTGTTGCTGTATATGGTGGAAACGATGGAGTGCTTTTTGAACAACAGAAGAAAGGGTTGACTCTTGGGGCAGATGTGGTAATTGCTACTCCGGGCCGCTTGATTGCTCATCTGAGTTTAGGATATGTGGATTTATCAAAGGTATCCTATTTCATACTGGATGAAGCTGACCGTATGCTCGATATGGGCTTTTATGAGGATATTATGCAAATTGTAAAGTATCTGCCTAAAGAGCGTCAGACAATTATGTTTTCGGCAACAATGCCTGCCAAAATTCAACAACTGGCCAAAACAATTCTGAATAATCCTGCAGAAGTGAAATTGGCTGTATCCAAACCAGCCGAAAAGATTGTTCAGGCAGCATATGTATGTTATGAAAACCAAAAATTAGGTATTGTCCGTAGTCTTTTCGAAGAAGAAGTGCCCGAGCGTGTTATTATCTTTGCATCCTCTAAAATTAAAGTGAAAGAAGTTGCGAAAGCTCTGAAGATGATGAAGTTGAATGTTGGAGAAATGCATTCGGATCTGGAACAGGCACAGCGGGAATTCATTATGCATGAGTTTAAGTCTGGTAGAATCAATATTCTTGTAGCGACTGATATTGTGTCGAGAGGAATTGATATCGATGATATTCGTTTAGTGATCAATTTTGACGTTCCTCATGATAGTGAAGATTATGTGCACCGTATCGGGCGTACTGCACGTGCTAATAATGATGGCGTAGCTCTTACATTCGTAAATGAAAAAGAACAGACCAACTTTAAGAATATAGAAAATTTCCTGGAGAAGGATATTTATAAAATACCTGTACCTGCAGAATTAGGTGAAGCCCCGGCTTATAATCCACGAAGCAATGGTAGTGGTGGTAGATCCCGAAACTTTCGTAAGGGAGGTGGACGGAAATCCGGAGATCGTTCAAGAGGGAGAAAACAATAAATGTATAAAAGAGAATGGAGAATATCAATGCTGTAAATTATTGATATTCTCCATTTCTTCTTTCTTCTATTGATTATTTGTTCGCAGAAATAATGAGCTTTTTATCAAAAGAAATTAATAAATTCACAATATTACATACAGCACTTTCCGGAATACAGACCATAGCCTGATAATGAAATCCTTTATGATCAATACCTTTAAAATCCATATCGGATAATATTGATTGTTGCAGGAAATCTGTGGAGATTACTTTCTCGAACATTTGCTTTGTTATATCACTGGCATACAAACATTTCTTCCCCTCATATAGACATATATGCATAATATTGTCATAATATATATTGTCCATGCTGATACCATCTTCTGAATAGGTGGTTTTTACTACTCTGATTTTAGAGGGATTGATATATACATATGCTCTATAACGAATTCCATCAAATGTTACTACACTGTCTTTTTTAGTGACTTCTGTATAAGTTGGAATAACCTCAACCGGCTTTCCGGAGAAGGCTAATGAATCATTGGGATCTTCTGATTTGTGGAGTTTTACAATATTATCTGCTAAGGAATGGAACGAAAAGGTATACTCTGTTTGCTTATCAATCTGATAACGTGTCTGTTCATTTCCATAGGTATAAAGAGTGTCCTTTATTACTTTAAAGTATATGGGGGCGCTCTGTGAATCTGCATAATAAATAGTATCACCTTTGATTCGCATTAAAGGAATATCACTTTCGTCATCAAGCCAGATTCCTTGTAATAGTTGTTTGGCTTTGATGTCTTCATTTTGTTCCGAAGAGTTTTGTCTTTGGGTGTTATTACACGCCATAAGCAAGACCGTCAACAACGATATCGCTATGTATTTAATCATTTATTTAGTTTTGTGCAAAAATACACAATTATCTTCTTATTTCCCAATACAATGGTATATGAATCCTAGTTCTTCCATTTCTTTTTTCTCATAGATGTTACGACCATCTAAAACAATTTGTTGTGCCATTGTTTTTTTGATTACTGCCCATGAAGGTAACCGAAACTCTTTCCATTCGGTAACTAACATCAGAACGTCTGCATCAAGTACAGCATCATACATATCACGTGCATAATATATAGTGTCCCCTATCCTTCTTTTACATTCTTCCATGGCAGCGGGATCATATGCCCTGATATTACATCCGGCCTGCTGCAACTTATCTATAAGTACCAGTACTGGAGCTTCACGCATGTCATCTGTTTCCGGTTTGAAAGCAAGTCCCCAGATAGCAATTGTTTTATTTTGCAAATCATTGCCAAATAGTTTCTGAAGTTTATCAAATAAAGCACTTTTCTGTATTTCATTCACTTCCTCTACAGCACGGAGCACACGCATATCATATCCATTTTGCTCTGCAGTCTTTATCAACGCTTTCACATCTTTCGGGAAACAAGATCCTCCATATCCTATTCCCGGATAAAGGAATTTACGTCCGATACGAGTATCTGAACCAATACCGCTGCGTACCATATTTACATCGGCTCCTACAAGTTCACAAAGATTTGCTATATCGTTCATGAAGCTGATACGGGTAGCGAGCATTGAATTTGCTGCGTATTTAGTCATTTCTGCAGAAGGAATATCCATAAAGATCACCCGGAAGTTATTTAATAAGAACGGTTTATAGAGTTTACTCATGAGTTTCTTTGCACGTTCCGACTCTACTCCCACTACCACACGATCCGGACTCATAAAGTCACTGATGGCATTTCCTTCTTTTAGGAATTCAGGGTTTGAAGCAACGTCAAATTCTATTTTGACTCCTCTTTTATCCAGTTCTTCTTGAATGGCATTACGGACTTTCTGAGCTGTCCCTACCGGTACAGTACTTTTGGTAACTACCAGTTTATATTTATTCATATTACGCCCGATTGTATGGGCTACGGCAAGGACGTAACTGAGATCAGCACTACCGTCTTCATCGGGAGGTGTACCTACTGCACTAAAAATCACTTCTACATCATTTAAGCAACTTTCCAATGATGTTGTAAATCGCAATCGTTTTGACTTTGTATTCCGGAGTACCATTTCTTCCAACCCCGGTTCATAAATAGGAATGATACCTTTTTTTAATGTTTCTATTTTTTCACTGTTAGTATCAACACAAGTTACATCTACACCTATTTCAGCAAAACAAGTTCCTGTAACCAAACCTACATATCCGGTCCCTACAATTGCAATTTTCATATTTTGATGTTTTGTTTGAATGGATTATACGAAATATTCAGCTTCTTGAAAAGTTTTAGCTTGTTTGTCCTTCTCAGACATAATAACTTGAGACTCAGCTATAGGCCAATCAATAGCCAATGACGTGTCACAATATAATAAAGATGCTTCTGCTTGTGGAGTATATACATTATCCACTTTGTAAGTAAAAATAGCTTCTTCACTTAACACCAAAAAACCATGAGCAAATCCACGTGGAATAAAAAACTGGCGTTTATTTTCTTCGGTTAGTAAAACACTGGCGTGCTTCCCAAATGTAGGTGATGATTTTCGTAAATCTACTGCTACATCAAGTACTTCTCCTTTTATGACACGTACCAGTTTTGCCTGGCTATATTCCCCTTTTTGATAATGTAAACCACGCAATACACCGAATGATGATTTAGATTCATTATCCTGTATAAAATTTACTGGCCCAATGTATTTTTCAAACTCTTCTTTTTTAAAAGCTTCCATAAAATATCCTCTACTATCAGAAAATACTTTAGGTTCTATTAACCATACGCCATCAATTTCTGTCTGTATGTAATTCATTATCAAAAACTTTTGTGAATCTTTAATTGAAACCCCAAATTATCACCATATATATCTCCAATATCAAAAGCTGTGGAACCGGTAAAGCTCCAACCTCGCCATTTACTTGGAATATATTTAAACTCTGCAAAGGTAGAAAAATTTTCTAAAATTTCAGGGATTGGTTTAAATGGGGTCCCCCAAGTACGATTGAAGGAAAGCTTTGCACGGTAGGTCCATTCAGAAGTAATATCTCCACTCCAACCAAGATGAATCGCTTGTACACGATTATATAAAAATGCTAAATCTCCGTTTTTATTATATATAGGTGAAGTAATTAATGGATTACCTATACTCATACCCCAATGTGTCCATCCTGGATACCAACCATTGTTGTAGTAATCATCAGCTCCTCCTGTTTTTTTTATAATAGAATTATCTAATCCATGTAATGGTCCACTTTGATTAGTAGTCTGGTAATATTCTAAAATAATACCATTAATAGCTTGTGTCTTTAAGTTCTTATATTCTATTCCCCAAAGTCCATCTAATCCATTTTGCTTTCCCATTCCAGAGAAATCATCATAATAATTTTCTAAATAGATACTAAATGATGTTTCTTTGCAATTGTATGTTAATCTAAAATGCTCACTTCCCATATAGTTACCTTGATACCACGATTTATCTCCTTCAGCATTATCACCTCCTCCTTGAGGGATTAATGCATGGATATAATCTTTCCACCCATTACCTAAATCACCTTCATCTGATCCTCCTACTTTATATCCTCCAAACTGATCATCTAAACTCATTCCTAAATCAAATTGCCATTTCCCTTGAGGTTTGCCAAAGCGGAAAAAAAAACTTTTATGATGATATTTTATTTTCTTTGTATAAAAATATTCCTTTCCTACATTCCTTTCTTGGTATTTTGTATCAGTGAACCAACCATATGAGAGTTCTGCTTTAACCTGAATTTTAGGAGCAATATGTATATAATCAAAGATTCCAATTGATATTTGAGGTAGTGGTCTTGCATTTCCTGACCATGTTAATCCTCCACTACTTAGTTGTTGATTTAGTAACGGAGAGTCCATTTCTCTGCTTCCTATCCATAAGCCAATCCATTTATAGCGAATATCAGCATAGGCTTGTTGTATAATAAAGGTTGAGGTAAAACCTGTTGCTGCAACGATATCAATTCCTCCTTTTAGTTGCCAAGCATGGGTTGTGTTCTTATAAAATGCCCCCCCTCTAATATAGGTATTATTATTAATAGAAGATACCCCATGTGTATTGCTTACTTGCCATAAAGGAGTATTTTTACCAGCATGAACAGTTGCACCATACTCTGCAAATGTACTAAAATTTTGGGCATATACGTAATCTCCTACTATTAGAAGGATTAAAAAAGAAAAAGTTATATATTTATTAGAGCTACTACACATTAATTATCGTTTTATCATTACTCCAATAGTACGAAGCATTATTTTTATATCCAAGAAAAGTGACCAATGTTGAATATACCATATGTCATAATTAACGCGCATCTTTACTCTTTCAATATTTCTTTCTCCACGAAGACCGTTTACTTGTGCCCATCCTGTAATTCCAGGTTTTACAGCATAACGTAAATAATAAGTGTCAATAGCATTCATATATTCTTCGTCATGCACTAACATATGTGGCCTTGGACCAATAATTGACATATCTCCTTTTAGAACATTCCAAAATTGGGGTAATTCATCAATACTTGTCATTCGAAGGAAATTACCTAATAAATATCTGTTCTGATTAGGATCTACAAATTCATCTGATTTATTTTGAGCATCCATTGTCCTAAATTTATAACATGTGAATATTTTTCCATTTTTTCCAGTCCTTTTTTGACTAAAAAAAATAGGTCCGGGCATCCAAATTTTAATACAACTCCCTATAATTATATATATCCATGGAAAAAATATCACCAGGACTATCAAAGCAGCTATAATATCAAAAAAACGTTTTATCATTCTGCAACTATTCCGCGTAAGCGGAGTATTATTTAATAGAATATGTGTATTCATTTGTAGATATAACGTATCTATATTCATTATATTGTTTTTTATACTAATGAATCATAAATATCTTTCGTTTGTTTGGATATACAATCCCAATTATATAGCGTCATATTATATATACGAGAAGAGTGTTTCAGTTTTAATTTTGCTTCTAATTTATTTTTTAGGTCTTGTGAATCTCCACACTTAAAATAACATGTAGTGGGTAAATCTACTTCTATATTGGCTGGGATATCACTTACTAACACATCACAGTTTAAATTCATAGCTTCTAACAGAGATATTGGAAGTCCTTCGTGATACGATGGTAAGACAAATAAACGTGCATAGTTATATAACTGAGCCAGCTTATCTTTTTGTATAAAACCTGTTAATACAACATTCTGTTCTTGGGCCATTTTTTTTAATAATAGAGAATATTGATCTTCATGGTCTGCATCACCTGCAATCACCAATTTTATATTTTTATTCTCGAGTTTTTTGTATACGTCCAATAATAAATCAAATCCTTTTTCTTTGACGAAACGTCCGACGGCCAAAATATAAGTATACTTTTCTAATCCTAACTGTGTAAGATAGTTATCATTTAACTGCGGATATGTGAGGTTTACTCCGTTATACACAAGAGAAATGTTCTTCTGCATAGGATATTTTTTGTGAATTAGTTCATGAATATGTTTGGATATAACAATTACATGATTAGCATATTTTACCCCCCATTTTTCTCCAAGTCTTAAAATTATTTTAGAAAACCTTCCCCATTTTTTTCGATCATAATCAGGACCGTGATGTGTCATTACGGCTTTCATTCCTAATAATCTAACAATTGGTATTATTAGAGATGGGCCAACTGCATGGATGTGTACAATATCTGCATGAATTTTACGTGCATAAAGTACTGCAATAAATGTATGTGTAAAAGCTTCTAAATGTTTTCCTGATAGAGTTAGAATGTCTTTAATAACCACCCCTTTATAATTATATACCTCATTCTTCATTGACACATATTGAGGTCTACGTACAATGATGACTTGATGTTTGTCATCTACAATACGTGGAAACAATTCTTCGCAATGTGTTTCTATTCCTCCCTGAATTTCAGGTATTCCTCTTGTACCAGTAACTACTATTTTCATTTTTTGTTTAATTCTATTGAAATGGGCTTTCCTATTATGACATTCCATTTATTACGAACAACCCATTGTAGTGGATAATAAATATATTTTTTCATTACAGGTGAAGCTGTACCTACCATCCAGCATTTTTTGGGGCAGTTTTTTACTTTCTGTCGAACCTTTTGAGCTTGTTCACTTTGCCATATTTCGTTAAAATTAGTTACTTTTTTAATGTTACCCATGCTTTCTTTCCAAATTTTTTCCTCAAGTCCATTACATGGGTAAACTTCTCCATATGGGTCAACAAAAAAATTTACTAATCCCGCTTCACAAGGGAGAAGTCTAGGATTATCTTGGATGTAGTTAATTAATCCCATATTAAAATAAGCTCTAAACCAAGATTTGGGATGTTTTTCTTTTAATTGCCATTTTATTAAGGTTTCGAAATCATTGCATACTTCTTTTTTGTTTATTATGTAATTATCTTCTTTATGAAAATAATAAGAATTATGGAATGCAGCTGTAGCAAATTCCATACCTAATGATTTAGAAAGTTGATAAAGTGACAACATATCTGCTGAATTATGGTTAGATACTGTAATACCAAATCCAATATCTTTTATTCCCATTTCTTTCAATTGTAGTAAAGTACGTAAACCTTTATCAAATCCTCCTGTACGCCCACGAAGATTGTCGTTCTTCTGTGATAATCCTTCAATACTTATACGTATTCCTATTTTAGGGAAGCGTTTCGCCATTTTCAGTATACGATCTTCAAACCAACCTGATGTTGAAATAACAACTCTTTGAGATTTCCGAAAACATATTTTTATAATTTCTTCTAAGTCTTCTCGTATAAAAGGTTCTCCTCCTGTAATATTTATAAATTTTACAGAAGGCAGTTTTTCTATTTCTGCAAGAGTAATTTCTTTATCTTTTAATGTTGGGTATTTCCAAATATTACACATTTGACATTGCATAGGACATCGATAGGTAACAATGATGCACATATCCGTAGGATTAGGTATAGTAGCCATTTCTTTACTTTCTTTTGTTAGTCACTTATTAAATTGTTATTTTAATCTAAACGTAAAAAAACGATAAAAATTATATTATTCATATGAAATTTTGCATAAATATATATTTAGTAGACTTTTGATTTCTGTAAGTATCCGATAAGGTGCACTGTATCAAATGGTTATATACTCGAAGCGGGAGATGCAGACATTTAGTATAGTGCACTTTATCGGATACTTACGATTTATCAAAGAATATCAAAAGTTAATTCATTACATATCAGGAAATAAATTTATTTTTAAAGGATGAGTAAGTTAATTTATGATTCAAATTCATTTAAATAATCATTTGAAATTATGTCCCAACTATATTTTTGTTCTATACAATTTCGTGCTTGCAGACTTTGAAACTTTTGTTTTTTTTCATCTAGAATAAAGGATATTTTTTTCAAAAAATCTGTTTCATCTTCATAACATATACATCCGGATTTACCACTGTTAGGTAATTGTAAGCCTGATTTTGCACTAACTAAGACAGGAGTACCTGCAGACATTGCTTCTAAAATAACTAGGCTAAACCCTTCTAAAGTAGAAGGAAAAATAAATGCTTTTGCTATGTTGTAGTATTCATTCAATTTTTTACCAGGTTGCAATTCTCCTACATAAACAACTTGTTTACTAATATTATTGGTAAGAGAGAAACTATCTATAGCAGCTTTATAATTAGCTTCGATGATTCCACCTGCATATAAATAAATAATATCTTGATTTTCTTTCATTAATGGTAATAATAATTTAATAGCGGTGAGTTGATTCTTCCGTTCGCATACAGAACCCGCTTGAAAAAGTACATATTTATTTTCTATATTCAATTTTTTTAATATATTTTCTTTCTCAGTTTTTTCTAATGGATAGTATATATTTGTATTCACTCCATTTGCAATTAAATTTATTTTATTAGGATCAATATTGAATTGTTGAGTAAGATGTTCTTGTGTTTTTTTATTTAAAACAAAGACTTTATCTGCATGCTGACAACAATAGATTTCTTGAAAATAGCGCTTATATACTATGTTCTTAATTTGCTCCCATTGTCCTTGCCAAATATAGCTGTGGTTTGTATATACAATAGTAATTCTTTTGCGTATTTTAGTTGAAGTTAATTTTAAGAAAAAATATAGATTATATTGGTTGTGAAAATGTAATATAATATTCTCTGATTGTTTAGAAAGCAACCGATGTAACTTATAAGTTAGCGATATAGAATATAATACACGTTTTATTTTATGAATAATCCCCAGTTTTATATCTGTGGAAGTGAAAAAATGAGGAATATATGTTTCAATGATAGGTAAAGAAGTAATATCTCTATTTTTATCTTTAATATCTATAATAGTAACATCGAGTTTTAACCTTAACATAGATTTTGTTAACTCTTCTACTACTATTTCTGTGGCTGCTCCCATTTTCGCTGGAATGGAAGTGTATCCTGTTGCAACCTCAAATATTTTCATAATCACTAATAGCTTTATTGTATATATTCATTAATGTTTGATAATGTGTTTCAGAATTAAAATGTTTATTAGCAAATTCTTTAGCATTAATTGAAATCTCCTTATATTCTTCTTTTGATAAAGATAAAGCAACATTAATAATTCTTTCTAAATCCTTTTTGTCGAAAGCTTTAAAAATAAAACCTGTTTTACCATCATTTATTATTTCAGGGATACCGCCTATTTTTGAACCTATAACAGGCTTTCCATATGTATAGGATTCTATGATTGTTAAGGGATTGTTTTCTGCACATTCTGAAGGTACGACTATAAATGATGCTTTTTCAATTTGATTATAAAGTTCTTTACCAGATATAAATCCTAAAAAACAGACATTTTTAGGTGCTGTTTGTTTTAATATATTAAGTAAAGGTCCAATTCCTGCTATTTTGAGCTGAATATGTGGTAAGTTTTTCATGACTTCAACTAATGTACTAATTCCTTTTTCAGCTGTAATACGTCCATAGTAAAATAAATAATTTCCTTTGTCATAAGATCTATTTTGTTCAAAATCAGGTAAGAAGTTGTAAAGAACAACACCTTTGTCTTCAAAATAAGAATGCCGAAGAGCATGCATCTTTTTAAAGTTTTCACTTAAGAAAATATATTGAGAAATATAAGCATTATAATTAAATATATATTCTTTATGAAACATTTCCATAGCACACATAACACTATTTATATAATCATCTTGATAGCACCGATGAAATGCACAATTTAAAAACAATGTTTTAGGACACTTTTTACACCAATTACCTCGTAAATCAAAATATGATGATGGACAAATGAAACGAGTATCATGCATTGTAATGACAATAGGTATATGATACTTTTTTAAGACTGGAAGAATGGATAAGGAAATTCCGTTAAATAAATTATGAATGTGGGCAATGTCTGGCCTTTCTTGCTTTAGAAGTTTATCTAGTTGTGATGCAGCATTTTTATTCATAAAAAAGCGAGGAATACTTTTTATTTTTTTCCAGACTCCATTTAAATTTCGTATTTCTGGTGCGTTTACAAAATAATCATCATATTGAGATGATAGATTATTGGGATGTTTGGTACAAAATGGAACAACTTGATGAGAATGATTTTCCAGCAATTTTATTGTATTAAAGAAGACGCTATCAGCTCCGCCTTTTATATAATAATATTTATTGATTAGGAGAATTTTCATATTTTATTCTATTAATAAAAAGATTATTTACTTATTGCACTTTCAATAAATATTTTAATAATTTTATTTGCTACATTTTCGGTGGATAGCGTATTTCTTATTTTTAAACAATTATTTTTATAGGTGTTATCTTTAACTATTTGTTCCAAGTCTTTATGATCCCATTGCTCTTTAGCTATTCCTAACTTATTTTTATTAATATAGTTAGCCAATGCAGGAATTGTGTTTGTTAATATAGGAGTTCCTGATACAATTGCCTCTGGTATTGATACCATGTTTAAATCATTTCTGGTATCTATTAAAGAAGCGTAGGACTCTGATAAATATTTATTTAATTGTTCATGACTCAAGAATCCTAGAAATACAACATTCTTATTTATATTTAAGTCTGAAACTAATTTTTGTAGCTCGTTTTTTAAAGGGCCACGTCCAGCTATTAATAATATAAAATCAGAATATTCTTTTTGGCTTATGAAACGATGAAACTTGTATATAATACTATTTATATTTTTGCGATATATTAGCTGTCCAATAGTAATAAATTGTCTCGCTTTATAATCTGATAATTGAAATTTATGTATATTTATTCCATGATCGATAGGAACCTTTGAAATTTTATCTTTAGGTATATATTGGGAAATAAATGTGATTGCATTGTCCGAACGTCCTATTACTATTCTTATATGCCTAAAGAATAGAGGAACAATAACAGAATGCCATAAACGGGAAGGAACTGTGAACCATTTTTTTTGATGAGCAACTAATTCATGCCATATTATTGTTTTAGAAGGTGCGACTATTGCTGCAAAAAGTGAGTGAAAACCGAATATTTCGCTTGATAATATCATATCAAATTGCGAGGCATTTTTCTTTAGAAAAAGATACATTTCAATAGAAAAAGGTAAGGGGGATGGTAATATCTTTGCAAGATTATTTTTGAAAAATAATATTTCGAAATCATATACTTCATTTTCTGTTGGCTTGTAATCATCGATGGCTAATAACGTGATATTATGTCCTAAAGATTGAAATCCAAGGCACATATTATAAATCATAGTGTCTTTAATAGTATCAACTTTCGGTAATTTGTTTCCATCACCAGAAAAGAGTATAGGATTGATGATTAGTATTTTCATGTTATTTAGTTATTTAATATCTGTTTTTCTTATTTTATACCATAAAGTAATTGCCATTAAGGATTCTGCCAAAGTGTATGCAATGGCATAACCTGATATTTGAAAATATAAAATAAATATGTGGTATATACCACATGATATGAAATTCATGATAGTCATTGTATATATATATGTTTTTATACGGCGTTGAGTGAAGTATAATTTAACCCAAACTTGACCAAATCCAATAAGCGGAAGAGAAAAAATTCCTATGCCGATAATTGTAGAAAGTTGCAACATAGCATTAGTCGGAATATTAGCTAATCCATATATGATATGAATAATAGGATATCTCATAGCATAAGTCAAAATTGCTATAATCAAGCCAATTATAAATATATTCCGTGCAATTTTTTGTGTAATATTATATAATTCGCTTTCTTTTTTTTGAGCGTGAAGTTCATTTAATTTAACCTGAAGCACAATTGCAATTTGTTGCATAATGCCATAAGGGGCTTGAATAAGTTTCATGGCATAATTAACAATGCTCACTGATCCTATTGGTAATTGTGAGAGTAGGTAAAAAGGATAAGTGGAGACAATGATAACAATGCTTTGATTGGCAATCAAGCCTAGAATAGGTTGAAAGGATGTTTTCAATAGTTTAAAATTCCATATTCGAAAATTCCAGTGTAGTATTTGCTTCATTTTATATATGAAACAAATGAAAGCTATAAATGCTAAAGATAAAGCTCCTGCCATCATTGAAAATCCTCCAATTTGATTGTGGAATAAAAGTACTGACAGAATGATACATAGATTTAAACCTAGATTTAATATAATAGGGGCAGTGAAATACTTATAGGAAACGAATATTTCAGCTAAAAAAGAATTTATAGATAATAATAGAGTTGTTGGTAAAAAAAGTAAATATATTAAATAATTATGTTGTATATCTTCTAAATTGAAGTTTGTAATTAGGGGCATAAATACTTTACCTATTATTCCTAGAAGAAACATTCCTAAAATTCCAATTCCAATCAATAATATAAAAAAAGAATTTAAATATTTCATTTCAGAAATATGTGATTTATTAATACGCATTTCCATAGAACGAGGTATTAGTATCGAGGATGTAATAATTTGTATCATTCCTCCTATTAATATGGCAAGATTATATAAGTAAAAATGGATATCAGTAGTACTACTCACACCACAACAATATACAATGCTAATCTGTTGTATAAAAGCTACTCCTTTTGCTATCAAACTTAGTAGAGAAGAAGATATTATTCCTTTTTTATATATATTATTTTTTTCTTTCATATTTAGAGGGTAGGACCATTCCTAATAGAATTAGAATAAATAAGCCACGGTTATGGGTAAATGTTGCATCAGCTACACCCTCTATTAGAAAAAATAGTGATATTAATAGTGTGAAAAGAAATTGTTTCATATTTATAAAACGTTTTCTTGCTGATATCTTAATTATCCATGCCCAAAACGTAAAATAAAGTATTACACCTATTATTCCAAACTGGGCTAATTCTGGATAATATGCATCTGATATAAAATCTGGTTTGTTTTTCGATAACCCCCAAAGTTGATCTAACCCGTACTTTTCATAAATAGAAGAATAATATTCTCCAGATACAAATGTTCCAAAGCTACCTAATCCACACCCAAATGGGAAATAATCCAAAAGAAGATAGAATGCAGTTAACATCATTGCAGGACGACTCCACATTTGGTGTGCATTTATACTGCCATCAATATAATAAATAACAATTTTTTCCCAAGATAAAGAAACAGCTAGACATATTAACAATAACAAACATATAAATCCTTTTATATTAAAATATAGTTTTCCTCCTATTTTTAAATAGATCATCAAAAATATTGTAATACCCCAAAATCCATAAAATTTAGAACGTGTAGAGAGTAAACCAATACATAGTAAAATAAAAAATATAATTATATCTTCCCATGTGAATGAACTACAGTAAAAAAAAAGTAATGCTGTGATAGTTGCAGATGTTGCAAGGCGTGAAGGATGCCCAAAGAAATTCCACATATTTCCAGTCAATACTACTGCTAATGTTATTCCACCAACTATTAAACAGATTATACTTATAATTTGCTTTTGCTTTTTGGTAAAAGTTGGGGCTATCAACCATGTACAATAAAATCCTAAAAATGGTTTTATTTGGATTACAAAGTCTTTCAAGATAGCTTGAGGAACATTTGAGGCTATAAGAAATGAATAAATTAGATAAAAGAGAAATATGCAAACAATTAATATTAATGGATATAATTCTTTAAAATTTTTACGTTCCCAAACTGTTATACCAGCAAATAAAATTAGGAAAAATGCCATAAGTTCATCGGTATAATCAAACTTCAGGAAATCATATAAAATAACTCCGAAAACATATCCAAAAAGCAAGAAACAGAAAAAGAGATTATTTTTCGATAACACAATTTGCTGTATCATGTTTACTATTCTTTTTTAGAAACAAATACTTTAAAACTAATTACTACTAATGATAAAACACATGTAATAATAAATGCAATAATAAGAACAATTGATTTTTTAGGAAATATAGGTTTATATGAACTATACGCTTTGTCTATGATTCTTCCTGCAATTTCATCAGGTGAATTAATTAATTCTTTTTCTTGTAATTTTTGCATCAAAAACAAATACATAGATTCCTTTATTTTTTGTTGGCGTTTCATTTCTATAAACTCACGTTCCTGTGTTGGAAGTTTATCTACTTGTTTGCTCAACGTCGTATCTTTTTTATATAAAGCATCTAAACTTATTTGTATATTATGACGCACACTTTCAACTGATTCAATTAACATTTTACGCTGTTCCCTCAATTGATTTTCTACTAACTGCAATGCAGGATTATTCGATTCTGAAGATTGCAATAAACGCTGGCGATCTAATATTAGCTGATTATATATCATAATTGCTTTTTCTCCGGCGCCATCTACTATAGGAATAGCAGAATATGCATTTGATGATTTTTTCATATATGCTAAAACATAATCAAGCATGCGCATACGGGTTTCCGTTTCTAAAATCGCCTTCTCAGTCTCTTTATTACCATAATAAGTAATGCTACTATAGGCGCCTGGATCAGGCATTTTATTAATTTGCTTATATGTTTCAATCTGTTGTTCCAATATAGTTAATTCTAAGGTAACACTATCTAAACGATCTTTAACAAATGCAGAGTTCAAATTTGCTTCGTTGACTTTTGTCATTCTCGAATATTGATTGTATCTATTCATTATTGCATTTAAAAGCTTACATGCTCTTTGCTTATTAGTTGATTCGCAACTGAGTACTATAATGTCTGAAATAGTCTTGGAAGGGGTGACATATACTATTTTATCTAAATCTTCATAGACTTTTTGTAAGGGGGATATTTGGGTAGTAAACGTACCGTTTCCATCTAACTGGCGAACGATAGTAATAGTTCCTACAGGTAAAACCATTTTAAAAGGTATAGATTGATTTTCAAATACTATAGTTTCAAAAAGAGATGATTTTACAGTCGCTTTCTTTATTTTATTATCATCTACATTTAACCTTATATTAATAGGAGCACTGATAGTATCTAATAATAACTTTGGAAAAATGTATGAAATAGGACATTCTTCTTTATCGAACAAAACATTTTTCAAATTCTTTTTTGTACTGGTTTCTACTTGATATTCAGTTTGACGAATAACCTCTGCCAGATTATTACGTGACGTGATGATAAGAATTTCATTTTCGGTATTTACACCTCCACCGCCTCCTCCTAATAATCCACCAATACCGGAGCTTTTTAACATTTTAAGTTCGGACATCATGCCTTGTTGTTCTCCCAGTAACTGCATTCGAGCAGTAATGTCGTATTTTTGGGGAGTTACTAATATAAAAACGATAGCACCTATTAAGCAAGTAATCCCAATAGGTACATATATTTTCCAATATTTGATAAATTGTTTCAATAATTCTCCGACATGTATATTTTCGTCCGTCATAACTTTTAGATTTGAATTGAAATAAGTTTATTTTACTAATAATGCGATTGTTAATGAAGCTAATACAGAGATAGCACTGACAATAGTAGATGCAACCGATATATTAAATTGGGCACTTTGGCTATATCTAGAGTTACTTTTTCGCGCTTTATTAGGTTCAACATATACAATATCATTTTGTTGTAAATAATAATAAGGCGAAGATAGCATCTCAGAAGATGTTAAATCTAATCGATGAAATTCTTTTTTTCCATTGTTATCACGGATTATTAACACATTTGTACGTTCTCCATAAATAGTTAAATCCCCCGCCATACCAATTGCGTCAAGGATTGATATGCGTTCATTTGTTATAACCTTGGTGCCTGGAATATTTACTTCACCTAAAACTGAAACTTTAAAATTCTGTATTTTAATAGTTACTAATGGAGACTTGGCATATGCAGAAATTTTCTCTTTCAAATTTTTAGCCAATTCACTTCGGGTCTGCCCTACCACTTTTATTTTACCTAAAACTGGAAATTCAATATTTCCATTAGTATCTACTAAATAAGTTTGCATGGTTGGTGTAGCAGCTACGTTTGTTTCACCAGGATTTAAATAACTCGTTAAAGGAAGGTTAAATACTGCCACTGAATTTGGATCAATACTGGAAACAAAAATAGATAGCTGATCATCCGGACAAATTTTAGCTTCATAATTGACTCCATTTTCTGTCAATTGCCCTGAATTGCGTTGATTAAGATCTTGAAAATAAGTAATTTGATTGCTTGTCTTACATGAAGTCAATAAGGCTATCAGAATAGCTGCGGTGACTATTTTTATTTTCATTGTTTATTTAAATAGTTTTGGTCAATATTTAAAACGATTCATTATCTCTTGTTAATAACGATAGAATGGGGCGTTTTATTATACTTTACTTCAAATAATAATAAAAAATGCTTTTTTTCTGGCATATCTTCAATAAAACTGTTAATTTTGCACTCATGATTGAATTGTCACAGCATATAGAAGTATTATTATTGGAGAATGATTGTGTAATTGTTCCCGGATTAGGAGGTTTTGTAGCTCATTATACGCCTGCTATACAAGTAGAAGAGAACATGTTCCTTCCTCCTACCCGTACCATTGGTTTTAATCCGCAATTAAAGCTGAATGATGGGTTGTTGGTACAATCTTATATGGCTGTATATGATACGAACTTCTCAGATGCCTCCAAGATAGTAGAAGATGAGGTTTCAGGGTTGATCATTATGCTGCATAAAGAAGGTAAGGTTGATTTGGATAATGTTGGAGAAATCAGGTATACGATCCATGACACTTATGAGTTCATTTCTTATGATAATAAAATTACTACACCTTATTTGTATGGGCTTGATTCTTTCGAAATGAAGGAACTGACCGTTTTACACCAGGAAAAAGAAAGGGTATTGGTTCCTGTTATTCAGGAAAGAAAAAAATCATATGAGATCAAGATCAATCGTGGGATGGTGCGTAGTGCGGTGGCTATAGTGGCTGCGGTAGTACTGTTCTTCTTCCTTTCCACTCCGGTTGAAAATACTTATGTAGAAAAAGATAATTACGCTCAATTGTTGCCGATTGATCTGTTTGAAAAAATAGAAGGAAAATCTATTGCGATGACTCCTGTTGTGATGAATAAGGATGTGAAGCAGTCGGTAAAGGCAGTGTCCGGTACTTCTAAAAAAACGGGGAAAAAGGTAACAAAACCTGTTGCGGTACGAGAGGTGAAAGTAGCTCAGCCTGTTACAGAAGAGGTACATAAAACGTCTGCTGCTGTACAATCAAACGAATCTCAATCGATTCCATCCTCTAAAGCTGTTGTAAAATCAAAACAGACAGAAGGTAATTTTCATATAATTGTTGCCGGAGGTATTGGTGTAAAAGATGCAGAGGTAATGGCAGAACGATTGAAAGCTGAAGGATTTACAGGAGCGAAAGTTTTAAATAATGATGGCAAGATCCGTGTAAGTATAATGTCGTGTACAACTCGTGAAGAGGGTACAAAACAGCTTTTGAAGTTAAGAGAGAATGACACCTATAAAACCGCTTGGTTGCTGGTTAAGTAATACAAATCCCCCCTATCCTTTAATATATGAAACGAGTTCGTTGTCCTAAGTGTGAGAATTATCTTTCTTTTGATGAAACTAAGTATACAGAAGGGCAATCTTTGGTATTTGTTTGTGAATACTGCGGTAAGCAGTTTAGTATTCGTTTGGGAAAGAGCAAAGTGAGAGAGACTCAAAAAGAAGAAATACTTGATGAAGAAGCTCATAAAAATGAATTCGGGTGCATTGTTGTTATTGAAAATGTATTTGGTTTCAAACAAGTAATACCTTTACAGGAAGGGGATAATGTTATTGGACGCCGTTGTGTGGGCACAATGATAAACACTCCTATCGAGACTGGTGATATGAGTATGGATCGTCGGCATTGTATTATTAATGTGAAACGAAATAAGCAAGGGGAACTGGTTTATACACTTCGGGATGCTCCTAGTCTGACAGGTACTTTTCTAATGAATGAAATTTTAAATGATAAAGACCGTATTCGGATAGAAAATGGTGCTATCATAACGATTGGTGCTACTACTTTTATACTTCGGGCTGCAGAATCAAATTAAGTGTTGTTTTGCTGAAGTTTTTTCACTAGTTAAAGGTTATTTATGATAATAAAGTTTCATCAAATTGATAATATCTTTTCAATAATTATATTATTTGCGATTGATTTTCATAATCCGGACAGATGGATATCGCCAACAACCAACATTGATCAATATAAATTCTATTCTTATTAAATAAAAAAATATTATTTTAAACTATCTTGAATTTTGAATTAATTATTATATTTGCACCTTTGTAAACGCACATTAAGACAAAGTACAAAATGTAATAATATGAAAATGAGAGACAGTTATTCTATCTATTTGTTTTTTTTAGGAACAGCCATAGTACTAATGTTTCAGTTTATGGTTTTAAGATATGATGTTTTACTGAGATTTGATGCTAACCTTAGTTTAATTAGTTATGCAATACGTTCATTTGCTGATACGTTAATATTGTTATTACCATTTTGGTTATTCCCTGCTCGTTTTCGTTCTTTTATATGGATTGTTATTATAGTATTTACTTGTTGGACGATATCACAAATGTGGTATTTTCGTACTTACAATGATTTAATGCCTTTTTCTTCTTATCTATTATTTAATAATATTTCATCTCTATTGTTAAACTGTATTGTAGGCTCAATTCGCATTATTGATTGTTTTTTAATTATTCCTGTAATAATACTATTTATTTTGTATTGGCGATATTTTAAACTACCCATAAAAAGAATAAAGATAACCACTAAAGAAAAGGTGGTATATATTTGTACCATATTTTTGATATCATCTGTAATATACATTGCTCAGGCATTTATTTATTATCAACATGAAAAAGGAAAAACTGTTTCTGTTTTTTGGGGAAGATATACTAATGCCGGTGGCTATGCATTCTATTTAAATTATAATGGTTTTGTGCCATTTTGCATACATTCTGCAATTGAAACTGCTTTAGAAAAACAAGAACTTACTAAAACAGAAAAAGAACAGATTAATAGATATATCTGTAGTAAGCAACAAAAGCCAGCCTGTTTGTACAATACATCAGAAAAGAAGAATCTAATATTAATTATAGTGGAATCTCTTAATTCATGGGTTCTTGATTTTAGAATAAATGATATTGAAGTTACTCCCAATCTAAATAAATATTGTAAAGCTGAAAATTCCTTAACAGCACTTCGGATGTTTCCTCAAGTAAAAGACGGGCGTTCAAGTGATGCACATTTTATGTATAATACTGGATTGTTGCCAATAAAGTATGGAGCAGTGGCTGTTCGTTATGGAAAGGCCAATTACCCTTCCATGGCCAAAGCTTTAAAAGAATATCACTCTTTGGAAATCGTATGTGATGATGCAAAATTCTGGAATCAAAATAATACATTTGTATCTTATGGATTTAATGAAATATTTGATTGTCATACGATATCTCATAATTCTGATGATAAAGTTTCTGACCAAGCAATGTTCACAAAAGCTTTTGAGGTACTAAAGAATACCCCTCAGCCGTTTTATGCACAACTTGTAACTATAACGATGCATCAGCCATATAATGAGTTGGTAGTTCCTATGACAAATATTTCACGTTCATCGCAATATACGAAAGAAATAAGAAATTATCTTGAAGCTACACATTTTTGTGACGCTGCAATAGGTGAATTTATTCATAAACTGAAAGAAACAGGAATATATCAAAACTCAGTTATTGCCATAATTGCAGATCATAATGAACTAAACAAAAATGTATTGGATGGTAGAGATGAGGTTAAAACTTCTGATAAGGAGATTCCTCTGATTATTTTAAATGGCCCACAGGCATTGCAATATAAAGAGGTCTTGGGACAAATAGATGTCTATCCAACTTTATTAGATGTTATGAATATAAATACTTATAGTTGGCCAGGATTAGGGTATAGTATTTTGCGTAAGCCGGCACCTACCTCTGCTGTAAGCTGGTCTGGAGAATTAGCAGGAGATGGGAAATTAGAAATAATTTCCAGACAGAAAGAGGCATGGAGTATATCGAATACAATAATTACCAAGCATTTCTTTAAGTGATCTATTGGTCAAGATGTAATATAATACCTTTTTGTTAAAAATAGCCTTCCAAACAAACCGGGATGGATACTATTTAATGACTCGTAATGTATTGATTTTCAGTAGATATGGTGGTATGAGATGGAAAGTGCGACGTTTGTGGATGTATTAACTATTTTTAGTTTATTAAGAGCGAAAATGTTAATTCCTTAAAAAGGAACAGATAGTTTGTTTTAATATAATATTATTATAGATTTTACGTTATTTATATTATTAATATTTATATTATGGATAAAAAAAATAAAAACATCTATCTCACTGGTGAAAAACTTTACGGGGATGATTTTACGGAAGAGGAAATTCTTCAATGGTATGAACAAGAGAAAGAAGGATATGCTGATATATATGGAGAGACTTGGGAAAACAGAGAATATGAATATAGAAATATAACAAATAAATATGCATATAAATACCTTAAAGACATTAAACGATTTGATAATGTTTTAGGTTTTGGTGCATCATGGGGATATGAATTATACGATATTATAGACAAAGTGAATAATCTTGTTATTATAGATCCTTCTTTGAAAACCCGCTCTTCTAAAATTGGTGATGTTATACCTCAATATGTAATACCTTCACATACAGGGATCATCCCTTTTGAAGATAATAAATTTGATTTAATTACCTGCTTTGGTACTTTGCATCATATTCCTAATGTTACCTTCCTCATGAAGGAGTTGCATCGAGTCCTTAAGCCTGGAGGTATTATTTGTATAAGAGAGCCGATAAAGTCGATGGGGGATTGGAACTATAGACGAAAAGGGGCTACTGCATGTGAACGTGGAATACCAATTAATATTTTTGATAAGATAATTGCAAATTTAGGCTATAGCATTATTAATAGAAGTTGTTGCTATACATGCAGGGGCTTTTTTCAACGAACTTTTGGGTATAAATTTTCAATATCAAAAAGCTATCATCAATTGGATAAATATCTATCTACTATGTTAGAAAGAAATATATATTATCACCCCACCTCTTTTTGGGAGAAACTTTGCCCTTCTATCGTTTTTTATGTCTTAAAGAAATAAAGGGTAAAAGTATGCTCGAACAAACTCATCTTCAGTTTGTTCTTTGAGCATATAAAAATTCACTAAACCCTAACGAAAATGAAAGAGAAAAACAGAACATGGATTATTATAGCCATTATTATAGCTGTATTATTGTTGGGCTATTGGGTTTTATCATCTCCCAGAGTGGAGAAAGATGTAAACCAACAGTCAAAAGAGGTTATTGAAGATCTTACTATTGACTAATTCTTTGTATGACTAAAAATAGAAAAGAGTGGCCTTCACAAAATGAAAGTCGCTCTTTCCTGTTTATTTTAATCTCTTATTTAGAGAATGCTTTTCACTGTTTCCAGCATACCTTTTTCCTGGATAGAATCAAGGTTGGCTTTTACCGCTTCGGCCAGTCCTGGGATATTATTCAGATTTTCACCCCAAATAAACTCAGCGCCAAGTACACCTTCTGTTACTTTCTGAGTACAACCGGTTGCCCACAGTTCTTTCAACAGATTCATGATTTCCGGAGCGTCGTTTGGTATAATTTCGGCGCCATCAGCACGAACGCCACCTTTATAATAGGTAATGATAGCAGCCAAACCTAATACTAAACCTTTTGGCAATTCTCCTTTACGCTCTAAATAAGTTTTCAATCCCGGCAGGTCACGTGTCTGATATTTCGGGAATGAATTCAGCATGATACTTGTTACAGCATGGTCTACAAACGGATTATTGAAGCGCTCCAATACATCGTGAGCAAATTTCTCCAGCTCGTCTTTTGGTAAGTTAAGTGTCTCCATTAACTCATCAAACATTACTTTGTGGATATATTTACCAACAACCTCGTGCTCACAGGCTTCACGCACAATATTTACTCCCGACAGATAGGCTACCGGAGAAAGGACAGTGTGCGGACCATTCAATAAAGTTACTTTACGTTCGTGATACGGAGCCTCAGATGGAACGAATAATACATTCAGGCCGGCTTTGTCAGCAGGGAACTCTTTCGCAATCTCTTGTGGTGCTTCAATGACCCAAAGATGGAATATTTCGGCCTGAACAACCAGATTATCATCGTATTGTAGTTTTTCCTTGATGGCAGCAATGTCTTTACGGGGGAATCCGGGTACAATGCGGTCTACCAATGTAGCATATACGCCGCAGGCTTCTTCAAACCATGTTTTGAATTCTTCACCCAGGTTCCATAATTCGATGTATTGATAGATTGTTTCTTTTAGTTTGTGGCCATTAAGAAAGATAAGTTCGCATGGGAAAATGATTAATCCTTTACTCTTATCTCCATTGAATGTTTTGAAACGATGATATAACAATTGAGTCAGCTTGCCCGGATAAGAAGTTGCAGGTGCATCATCCAGTTTACAAGACGGATCGAAAGCGATACCGGCTTCAGTAGTATTGGAAATAACAAAGCGCATCTCCGGTTGTTCCGCCAACTTCATGAACTCTGCATTTTGTGTATAGGGGTTCAATGCACGGCTGATAACGTCAATCATTGTGAGACTATTAACAGCTTCGCCTTTGTCCAGTCCCTGGAGGTTTACATGATAGAGATCATCCTGCGCATTCAGCATGTCCACCATACCTTTGTCGATAGGTTGAACAACGACTACGCTACTATTGAAATCGGCTTTCTCGTTCATATTATAGATTATCCAATCTACAAATGCACGTAAAAAGTTTCCTTCACCAAATTGGATGATACGCTCTGGGCGTTGTACTTTAAGAGCTGTCTCTTTGTTTAATGCTTTCATGTTAATCAAAATTATAAAATTAATATGTTATTCAAATTCGAAATAAAAATCAATATTCTCTTTTATCAGAATATCAATCGGCATATATTTCAGCGGTTCAACAGATTTTTTGAAGACGATGTTGTCACATAGTGTTTTTACACCACAGTAGCCTTGAAGCCCGGGACGTTGACCTATAAGATAGGTGACTTCTCCTGATTTCAGCAATTCGGTATTGTTCCTTAGAAGATCATACCCTATCAGGCCAGTCATGTTCTGTCCCTTTTCCCGTAAGTAGTGCCCCACCTGGTAAACACGAGAGTTGAATACCGCCCCCAATGTTGCTTTTGGATGTTTCCGGAAAAAGTCACTTAATATTTCATTATTTTTTTCCGGATTATTCTTATTCAATATTACTTCGTGAATCGCGATGTCTTTATGTTCTTCAGAAATATATTTCATGAATCCTTCAAGACGACGTTTCATCTGTATCTCTGCCGGATTATCCTTGTTATTATTTAAAAACAATATCAATTCTTGCCCCTGCTGATAATTGCGCATCAGGATTTTAGCTGCAATATATCCGCTCTTATAAGAATCCTGACCGATGTATTTCAGAGCTTTAGCTTCTTCAATATCAAAATCAATGAATGCAAACGGAATATTTTTATCTTTTAAATATGCGAGCATTGAAAGAGTGTCTTCCCGAAAATTAGGAGCTAAAAGCAGTGCATCTGTGTTGCTTTTCTCTATTTTCTGACATGCATCCTGATAAGATTTTCGGTCTCCATGTTTGTAATGCAAGTAATCTACACTAACGTTAAACGGACGTAACTCTTGCCGGGCACGTTCAATACCGGTTGCCACAGAATGCCAATAATCATGTTCTACATAATAGGGTATCATGCATGTAATGGTGTACTTTTTCTTGGCAGCCAGGCCGATAGCAAATACATTGGGCTGATAATTGATCTCATCGAGCACCTTCTGGACTTTTTCTTTGCTTTTCTGAGATACATCACCCCGATTGTGAAGTACCCGGTCTACCGTTCCGGCAGAAACTCCTGCCATCTGGGCTATATCTTTTATGGTGTAGTTCTGGTCTTCCATAGCTTTAAAACTTAAATATTATAAATATTCGCTGCAAATATACGAATTATTTTGTTCCTACAAGTAATTTTTCTACTTTTGTGTTCGATAACGGTTAATAAAACTAAAACGATAATCAGGCCTATTAGCTTTACAATCAATACTATATAGGTTACGATATAAAAAGTAATTATTTTATATACTTAAAACACAGTAGAATGAAAAACTTTATGGATGAAAACTTCCTGTTGCAGACAGAAACAGCACAGAAGTTGTATCACGAACATGCGGCAAAGATGCCAATTATTGATTACCACTGTCACTTAATTCCTCAAATGGTTGCTGATGATTATCAGTTTAAATCATTGACAGAAATTTGGTTGGGTGGCGACCATTACAAGTGGCGTGCAATGCGTACTAACGGTGTAGATGAGCGTTATTGTACCGGTAAGGATACTACAGATTGGGAAAAATTTGAGAAGTGGGCTGAAACCGTACCTTATACTTTCCGTAATCCGTTGTATCACTGGACTCATCTGGAACTGAAGACTGCGTTTGGTATTGATAAGATTTTGAGTCCGAAGACTGCCCGTGAGATCTATGATGAATGTAATGAAAAGTTGGCTTTACCCGAATATTCGGCTCGTGGTATGATGCGTCGTTATCGTGTAGAAGTGGTTTGTACTACTGATGATCCTATCGATTCACTGGAATATCACATCAAAACACGTGAGAGTGGATTTGAAATAAAAATGCTTCCTACATGGCGTCCGGATAAAGCGATGGCTGTAGAAGTTCCTGCAGACTTCCGTTCATATATGGAAAAACTTTCCGAAGTGAGTGGCGTTACCATCTCTGCATATGATGATATGATTGCTGCTTTGCGCAAACGTCATGACTTCTTTGCTGAACAAGGCTGCAAACTGTCAGATCATGGTATTGAAGAATTTTATGCCGAAGATTATACAGATGCGGAAATCAAAGCTATATTTAATAAGGTGTATGGCGGAGCAGAATTGACGAAGGAAGAGATTCTGAAGTTTAAATCGGCTATGTTGGTGGTATTTGGTGAAATGGATTGGGAAAAAGGCTGGACTCAACAGTTCCATTATGGTGCTATCCGTAACAACAACAGTAAGATGTTTAAGCTTCTGGGTCCTGATACCGGTTTTGATTCAATTGGTGAATTTACTACGGCAAAAGCTATGTCTAAATTCCTTGACCGCTTAAACTCTAAGGGTAAATTGACAAAAACAATCCTTTATAACCTCAATCCTTGTGCAAACGAAGTGATTGCCACGATGCTGGGTAACTTCCAGGATGGTACTGTTGCAGGAAAGATACAGTTTGGTTCAGGCTGGTGGTTCCTCGATCAGAAAGATGGTATGGAAAAGCAGATGAATGCTCTTTCTGTATTAGGATTGCTGAGTCGTTTCGTAGGTATGTTGACCGATTCTCGTTCCTTCCTCTCCTACCCGCGTCATGAATATTTCCGTCGTACGTTATGTAATCTGGTGGGTCGTGATGTAGAAAATGGTGAAATTCCGGTATCAGAAATGGATCGTGTAAACCAAATGATTGAAGATATCAGTTATAATAATGCTAAGAACTTCTTTCAGTTTTAATCAGATAAAAATCTGATAAGAAAACAGAATACCGGCAGGAACTAATCATGTTCCTGCCGGTTTTTTTATATGAAACCATTGTCATTTCTATTTTATTCATTAACTTTGCAGTCTGTTTAGAAACTTTATATAAAGGTTCTAAATGGTTACATATTAATTAGTTAGAAGCGTTTACGATATTATTCTTGTCAAGGAAATCGCCAATTTCAAAAGAGACACTGGAATAATAAGCAACAAAACGCTCATGCTCGCTGTATATCTACGAATGTATAGTTGGGCGTGGGCTGTTGCTTCATTATTTGTGTTTCGGGTGTTTGGCGATACCTCTTGACAGATAATGGCAACAGTTCCCACGCTTTCTATATATAATTAGAATAGCTGGTGCGGGAACCACCGGCTACGAACAAACAGTAATGAATCGAGCAGTTCAGGCTACCATGGTTGTAGCTTTGTGTCTTGTTGTCATGTCTTGTGCATCAAGCAGGCGGGTTGTCTATTTACAAGAGAAAAGTGTAGAAATACCGGAATCTTCCGTGGCTTTTGATGCCCGGATCATGCCAAAAGACTTAATAACCATTTCTGTCAGTACCCCCGAACCGGAAGCAGCTTTGCCATTCAATCTGATTGTTCCTTCTGCCCAGTCGGGCAACAGCCTTTCCAGTCTTGTCTCCCAACCTACATTGCAAAACTATCTCGTTAACAATGAAGGGGAGATCTCTTTCCCTGTTCTGGGACAATTGAAAGTAGGCGGACTCACAACACAACAGACTTCTGAAATGATTATTTCACAGTTGCATAAGTACCTGAAAGAACCACCCATTGTTACCGTCCGTTTGATAAACTATAAAGTATCTGTCATAGGAGAAGTGAATCGCCCCAATATGTATACGGTGATTAACGAAAAGATAAATGTATTTGAAGCATTAGCTATGGCGGGCGATCTCACGATTTATGGAAGAAGAGATCGTATACGAATCATGAGAGAGGACATCGACTCTCACCGGCATATTATTACACTGAATCTGAATGATGCCAATATCATATACTCACCTTATTTCTATTTGCAGCAGAATGACATTGTATATGTAGAACCTAATAAAGCAAAGTCTCAAAGTGCCAATATCGGTTCTTCTACTACATTGCTGGTTTCTGTTACTTCTATTCTGATATCACTTGCCGGATTGATTGTTAACATACTTCGCTAATTTAAAGATTATGGAAAATAACCGAATGACGAATGACCCTGTTCAGGAACAGGAGATTGATTTAATTGAGCTTTTTTACAAACTTCTTGCCCGATGGAAGTGGTTCGTTGCTTCTCTTATTCTGGCATTGGCTGCTGCTTTTATTTATGTTCATTTAGTAACTCCTGTTTATCAGGCCTCTGCTTCCATTGTTATTAAGGAGACAGAGAATCAGAATAAAGTAGTTGACGAACTTTTTGCCATGGCAAATACCCAACTTCCTAATACAGGAACTCAGATTGATGATGAAATGGAGATACTACGTTCGCGTTCTACCCTTTTACAGGTAGTCAATGAGCTTCGTTTGCATACGACTTATCGCATCAGAAAAAACTTCAGATACGTAGAAGATACTGCTTCACCATTGGTTGCTATTCTTGATGAAGCGGCTATGGATACTTTGACAGGAACTTTGCTACTGGAAATTGATAGTAAGAAAAGAGGATATGTAGTGACTGCAGCATTAAATGATGTTTGCCGGACAACTGAGTTTACAGGGTTTCCGGTTACTGTTGAAACGCCCGCAGGAAAAGTGATGCTTCGTATGACCAACGACCAGAGTGAATGGCCGGGAACTATGAAAATTATGATTTGCCGTCCTATAGATGCTGTGAAAAGTTGCGCATCACGTCTTTCCGTTAGTACCATTTCTAAGAAAACATCGATTATTTCTCTTTCATACACGGATGTCAGTAAGCGCAGAGCAGAGCTTTTCCTTTCCAGATTGATTGAAATTTATAACCGTGATGCGATGGAAGATAAAAACAAAGTGACAGGAAATACTTTGCAGTTTGTAACAGAGCGGCTTGATAGTATCAGTCGTGAACTGGGCTTTGTGGACAAGAATCTGGAACGCTATAAACTGAAAGAGCGTCTTAGTGATATAAAAACCAACATGGTACTTGATCTTAATACAAATAATGAATACGAGAAGAAATTGCTTGATGTGGAAACACAATTGAACATGACTGCTTATATCTATGAATATTTGCAAGATAGTAACCATCCTTTTTCTTTATTACCCATTAATACCGGAATTGCAGATACTGAACTTGCCAAATTAGTAAATGAGTACAATAAAGAATTGCTGGAGCGTGAAAGATTGTTGCATATAATGAAAGAGAATAATCCGGCTGTTATAAACCAGGGTATTAAGATTGACGCTTTAAGACGGAATGTGCTCAATTCGCTTTCAGGAATAAAAAATGGTTTACTGATAGCGCGTGACGATATTATGCAGAAAACAAACTATTTTAATACCCGGATAGATAACCTGCCCAAACAAGAGAGAGAATTTAATAACATCGACCGTCAGCAACAAATTAAGGCGAATCTTTATCTGATGTTACTTGAGCGCAGAGAACAGGCTGCTATCTCATTGGCTGCTACTATTAATAAAGCACGTATTATTGATGCGGCGCTTGCTGCTAATGCACCGGTAGCTCCCAAAAGTATGATGATTTATGCCGGAGCGAGCTTCATGTCTCTTGTGCTTACTGCCGGAATAGTTCTGTTTGGAGGAATTTTCCGTACTAAATTGACGTCACTATCTGAGTTGGAAGCAATTGGTTTACCACAGGTGGGGACTATTCCACAGATGAATGATTCGGAACGGCAAGTTGAAGACGGTCGGAATGATGTAATAGATGAAGCATTCAGGCGTTTGCGCAGTAACCTTCGTTTTATGGCCGAAGGAGATGATAAGAAATGTATTCTTGTGACTTCTACGATGAGTGCTGAAGGTAAAAGCTTTACGAGTATAAACCTGGCGCTGACTTTTGCTTTCCTGGGATGCAAAGTATTAATTGTGGGACTTGATATTCGTCGTCCGAGACTCGCTGATTTTTTTAAGATTAGAAACGAACAGGGAATGACTAATTACCTCTCCGGGAGTGAAGTGTCCCTGGATAGCATTATCTATCCTTCCGGCATTCATAAAGACCTGTTTGTGCTTCCTGCAGGTCCTGTACCTCCCAATCCGGCAGAACAATTGGAAAAAGAAAAACTTAGGGTAGCCTTTGATTATTTGCGTAAACAATTTGATTATATTATCGTCGATTCGGCTCCGGTAGGTATGGTGAGTGATACATTGAGCCTTGGAAAGATAACGGACTTCACTCTCTATGTATGCCGGTTGAATTATACACCTAAAAAGGCTTTGTCAATCATACGGGATTTGGAATCGGGTGGTCAGTTGAATCGTATTTCCATATTGGTAAACGGGTACAATATGTCTGATGAAAAATATGCTTATGGCAAGTACGGTTACGGATATGGCTATGGGCATAAAAACAATAAATAGCATTTTTCTTTTCACTCAACAAAAATACCGCATAAAAGAAATCTTAATATGGGAAGATTTCTCTTGCGGTATTTTTTATTTTCAAAACCATTTTCTTTTCTTTTTAGGCTCTTGCTTGTATATCTCGGCAAAGGTTCTTTTCTCTTTTATTATTTGATAAATAATTCCCCAGTCGGGAAGTCCTCCCAGGTTACGGTCATCAATAAATAAGTCTACTTTTAGTTTCCGGGAATAATCTTTATCTGTCATTTCTTCTTCCGGATAGTCTTTGTTCACTGCATAAAACTCAAGGCCTCGTGCCCTGCACCATTCTACAGCTTCTTCCAGGAGTTTGCCTTCGCGTACACTCCACAATATCAGCCAATGCCCCTCTCGTTGTAACAGTTTCAGGGTCTCAATCGCAAAAGGAATTTCCTTGCCAATACGTGGATAACAATGTTCTACAATGGTTCCGTCAAAGTCTACAGCTATTCTCATTTCACTATTTCTTAGGTGTTATTGCTGACAAATGTACATATAAATAGCCAAAAAAGACTATCTTTGCGCTGAATTAATACATAAAAACAGAAAATTTACATGAACAATTCCCCTCAAAGTGCTACCAAAGGATTCACTAAAGCCTTTTGGGTCAGCAACACAGTCGAACTGTTTGAACGCATGGCTTATTATGCTGTGTTTATCGTTCTCACGATCTATTTATCCAGTATTTTAGGTTTTAATGATTTAGAAGCAAGTATGATATCCGGTCTTTTCTCCGGCGGATTGTATTTACTTCCTATTTTTTCGGGAGCTTATGCTGATAAGATAGGTTTCCGACGGTCTATGATCATTGCCTTTTCACTTCTTTCCATCGGATATTTGGGATTAGGAGTATTACCTACCCTGCTTGAATCGGCGGGGCTGGTTACTTATGGTGAAGTAACCCGTTTTTCCGGTTTGCCGGACAGCAATGCCCGTTGGATGATAGTTCCTGTCCTGACTATACTTATGATAGGAGGCTCTTTTATCAAATCTATCATTTCTGCATCAGTAGCCAAAGAGACAACAGAAGCTACACGTGCACGGGGTTACTCCATTTTCTATATGATGGTAAATATTGGTGCTTTCACCGGTAAAACCATTATTGATCCACTGAGAAACTTTATAGGTGAGCAGGCGTATATTTACATCAATTATTTTTCCGGTGGCATGACATTGCTTGCTCTTCTGGCAGTGATTTTCTTCTATAAATCAACACATACGGCGGGTGAAGGAAAAAGTATGCATGAAATCTGGCGTGGTTTTGTACGAATCATGACTAATTGGCGATTACTGATTCTTATTTTAATCATTACCGGATTCTGGATGGTGCAACAACAATTGTATGCCACTATGCCGAAGTATGTTATTCGTATGGCGGGCGAAACAGCGAAGCCAGGGTGGATTGCTAATGTTAATCCTTTTGTGGTGGTTTGTTGTGTCAGTTTTATTACCCGGTTGATGGCAAAGCGTACCGCTATCACTTCTATGAATATCGGTATGTTTCTGATTCCGGTTTCAGCATTATTGATGGCTTGTGGTAACCTGCTTGGAAATGATATAATATCCGGCATGACTAATATTACCTTAATGATGATTGTTGGTATTGTAATACAGGCGTTGGCTGAATGTTTTATTTCTCCGCGCTATCTTGAATATTTCTCTTTACAAGCACCTAAAGGCGAAGAAGGAATGTATCTGGGATTCAGTCATCTGCACTCATTCCTCTCTTCTATCTTTGGTTTTGGGCTGGCTGGTATTTTATTAACGAAATATTGTCCGGATCCAATTTTGTTTGAATCACATGAAGCATGGGAGGCTGCCAGTGTGAATGCTCATTATATCTGGTATTATTTTGCGGGTATAGGATTGGTAGCAGCTATTGCTCTTCTTATTTTCGCTAAAATCACCCAATCCATCGACAAAAAGAAGAAAGCATAAGGCATATTTTCTTCTTTTTTGTGTATATTTGCCGTCACTTTGCCACAAAAGTTGATGGCAATTTGCATTTTAAAGAAAAGGATACGAAATGAAAGTAAAATTTATAAGCCTGGCAAGTGGCAGTAGTGGAAACTGCTATTATCTGGGTACTGATACATATGGAATACTAATCGATGCCGGCATTGGAATACGAACGATAAAAAAGACACTGAGAGACATTAATGTAGCAATGGAGTCCATACGTGCTGTGTTTGTGACTCATGATCACGCCGATCATATCAAAGCTGTAGGACATTTGGGGGAAAAACTGAATATTCCGGTTTATACAACGGCTCGTGTTCATGCCGGAATTAATAAGAGTTATTGTATGACGGAGAAGTTACATTCTTCTGTCCGTTATCTGGAAAAGGAACAGCCGATGGAATTGGAGGATTTCCATATAGAGTCTTTCGAAGTCCCTCATGACGGAACAGATAATGTGGGTTATTGCATTGAGATAGATGGTAAGATCTTCTCTTTCCTTACTGACCTTGGCGAGATCACTCCTACCGCTGCCAAATACATCCGCAAAGCCAATTACCTGATTCTTGAAGCCAATTATGATGAAGAGATGTTGAAGATGGGACCTTATCCGCAATATCTGAAAGAACGTATATCAAGCGGTACGGGACATATGAGTAATATAGCAACAGCCGAATTCCTGGCAGAGAACTTTACCGAAGATCTACGTTATATCTGGCTTTGCCACCTGAGTAAAGATAATAATCATCCGGAATTGGCATACAAGACTGTGGAATGGAAATTAAAGAACAAAGGAATCATTGTAGGTAAAGATGTGCAACTGCTTGCATTAAAGCGAAGTACGCCATCAGATCTGTATGAATTCGAATGAAAGCAATAAAAACGGCTAAAAAAGTTCCTGTTTTGTTTGGCTGAATAAAACAAAAAATCTACCTTTGCAAGCGCAAATGAGAAGATAAGCACTCTTAGCTCAGTTGGTAGAGCAACTGACTCTTAATCAGTGGGTCCAGGGTTCGAATCCCTGAGGGTGTACAAGCATTTTGTAAAATAAAAGAATCCGTTGTATTTTGAATAAATACAACGGATTTTCTTTTATTATTAATAGATTCTTTCTGTTTCTGGCTTATTCTAATGTACCATTTTCAGTCCTACTACTCCTGTCAGAATCAGCAGTACAAACAGCAGTCTGAATATATTTGTTGAATCATGAAAGAAGAAGATACCGATAAGAACTGTCCCTATTGCTCCGATTCCTGTCCAGATGACATATGCAGTGCCAATAGGAATTGTTCTCTGTGCAAGATATAGCAAGAAACCACTTGCTCCCATAGAAACAATGGATATGGTGATGAATAAATAGAAATATTTCTCATAAATACTTGCCAGTTTGAACCCCAAAGGCCATCCTATTTCCAGTAGCCCGGCTCCAATCAATAATAACCATGCCATAATTTAATTATTTAAAATTTTCAGTAAAGATATGAGCTTGGTTAGAAAAAGTAATTGATAATTATCAATTAAGTATTTTAATAGATAAAATCAGTTATATTTGTCGGACAAAATATAGTCATGTTATGGATATTACATCATTTTCCTGTCCTTCAAAGGATACCATTTTACAGAATACAATGAATAAATTGGAGTCTATATGGGATGAAATTTCCTATCCTAAAGGATTTATTTTGTTCACTAAAGATAAGATCGAACGTGATGTATATCTGATAAAGCAAGGTATCGCCAGGGCCTATATTGAAGTGGACGGAAGAGATATTACAATCTGGTTTGGGAAGGAAAATGATATTATTATATCTGCTCAGGGATATGTGAATGGTGAGAAAGGGTATGAGACGATAGAGCTTTTAGAGGATTCCGTGTTGTACAAAATGAATTTAAAACAGTTGCATGAATTGTATCAGCAAGATCTGGAAGTATGCAATTGGGCACGGAAATTCATAGAAAAAGAATTTGTAGGAACCGAACATCGCCTTATTTCCAGTTTGTCTATGACGGCAACCGAACGCTATCTCCGGCTTATGAAAGAGAAACCGGAGATTTTACAGCGTGTACAGTTGCGGCATATTGCTTCCTATCTTGGTATTTCATCGGAGCACCTGAGTAGGATACGTGCCAACACTAAAAGTATGACAATATAAATAAGGTATTCATGAATTACGGTAGGATCTGATTACTTTTGCCTTGCCAGTCGCCACACTACTTCTGCCTTTTTGGCCAGAATGAGTGAATCTGCATCGATTTTAACTACATTCAGGGTATCAGTTCCTGTAATGGTCTGTTTGTTGCCAATACTTTCATATCGCAGAGTCAGTGTCCAATTATCCAGATTCCAGTTTTTTATCAGTAAAGTTGCCATATTCACAGAACTGGCCGTTCCGTTTTGATTGAGTGTGAATCCTTGCATCTCTTTGAGATTTATAGGATTGGGTTCAAGCCAGGTTCCCTGAATATAGTAATAAGGAGAATGCACGGTAATTGTTAGCTCGTCGGCTTTCAGAATTTTAACTCCGTCTATATCTTCATGGGTGCAGGTTACTCTGACAGAATCATTGAGTAATACTCCGGGCACTTTCTGTGGATTGGCATCCATTGTGCTGATGTTTACCGTATCTCCCTGATCAGAGATAATTGTCAGGTTGTTCATGCTTGCATCATACACGATTCCGTTAATAATCTGAGTGGCTGGAGCTTGTTTGCATGAAATAATGCCAGCCAATAAAAATACCACTGAAGTCGACAGATAAACTAATTTCTTCATATTCTTCTATGTTGTATTCCTAATAATTGAATACTTTTTTATTTGTTATTAACTTTATAAATCAATTAGTTATCTCTTTTCTCTCATTTTTCAA
>CATJCJ010000306.1 GCA_949738935.1 uncultured Eubacteriales bacterium
ATAAATTATCGTTTATCTGATGAAAGGAAAGGTTCATAATGCAATACTTTAGAGGTGCCCCTGTTGAGAAAATTGGATATTGTAAATGCCAACAACATCGTAGTATAACATCTGAAATTGAAGAATGGGGATACTGGGATGTTTGCTGTGTATGTGGAAAACCACTTGAAGATGGTTTTCATTACTATAATCATTATGATGGTGAAGATCACGACGACATAGACTTGTATAACTAAATGTCCGTTACTCTTACCAGTGGCGAGAGTTCACCCAAAAGAACTGCCACTGTACGCCGTTCTCTTATAAATTAAAGGAGAACGACTATGAAAGAAGAAATCATAAACCAAATTCAAGTGCAAATGCTGCCATATCTAAATAACGAGCAGCTAAAAGCACTTCAATCCGTGTTAGAGCACACATTTTACAGCGTAACCATAACCACAGAAAATGTGCCAGACACTACTAATAAAAACGCTGTTACAGCATTTATTGCAGCAAAGCGCATTGAGGGCTGTTCCGAGAAAACGCTGGCATACTACCAAAACACCATCCAAGCGATGATTTCCGGCATAGGCAAGGCTGCACAGCAAATTACAACCGAGGATTTGCGAGCCTATCTGACAGAATATCAAAACGAACACAAAATCAGCCGCGTAACGATAGATAATATTCGCCGCATCCTTTCCAGTTTCTTCTCTTGGTTGGAAGATGAAGATTATATTGTAAAAAGCCCTGTTCGCCGTATTCATAAAGTGAAAACCGCCAAGATAATCAAGGAAACCTACACGGACGAGGCTTTAGAGCTGATGCGAGACAACGCCCCCAGCCTGCGGGATTTAGCTATTATTGATCTGTTGGCTTCGTCCGGAATGCGTGTTGGCGAATTGGTAACGCTGAATCGGGATGATATAAACTTTGCTGAGCGAGAGTGTGTAGTTTTCGGTAAGGGCGATAAAGAGCGCTTGGTCTATTTTGATGCCCGCACAAAAATCCACTTACAAAACTACTTGGTCGGTCGTGATGATGATAATTCGGCATTGTTTGTTTCTCTGAAATTTCCGCACGACCGTTTACAAATTGGCGGTGTAGAAACGATGCTGCGCGGACTTGGCCGACAACTCAACCTTACAAAAGTACACCCGCACAAATTCCGGCGCACCCTTGCAACCTCGGCCATAGATAAGGGTATGCCAATAGAGCAAGTACAACAGCTTTTGGGACATCAAAAAATCGACACAACCATGCACTATGCAATGGTGAAACAGCAAAATGTAAAATTAGCGCATAGAAAATTTATCGGGTAAGGCGATGATAATATGGAGTATAAGACTCTGGGGGCTCTTGTGAACAGAAAAATAGGATATGGCATCGTTCAACCAGGCCAAAATGTTTCAGATGGCGTTCCAATTATTAAAGTAAATAATCTGATTGCTGGACTTCATTCAAAGAATGAACTGGATGTTACGACAAAAGAAAACGATGAAAAATATTCCAGAACAAGGCTTGAGGGCGGCGAACTGATAGTAAGTGTTGTTGGCACTGTTGGAAAAACGGCGATTGTTCCAAAAAAATTTCAAGGGTGCAATTTGGTTCGCGCGGTTGCAATGATTGATATAAAAGAAAATTGGCTTGCCAAATGGGTTAAGTACTATATTGATTCGCCTGCTGGACAAGCATATATCGGGCAAAATTTGAATACAACAGTTCAAGCAACGCTTAATATTAAAACTCTTGTCGATATGCCAATTCCCTTTTTAAAAGAAAATGAAATGCGAAAAATTGTAGCAATTTTGGAGGCAATTGATAAGAAAATTGAATGTAATCAAGAGATAAACGATAATTTATTTGAACAAATGCAAACCCTTTACAGGTCATGGTTTGTCGATTATGATCCTTTTGGGGGCTTGAAACCCAAATCATGGAAACA
>CATJCJ010000307.1 GCA_949738935.1 uncultured Eubacteriales bacterium
AAAATATTTATTATAGATAATGCCGATTCTATGACTCCTCAGGCTCAAAACGCTTTGCTGAAGACTATTGAGGAGCCTCCTGTTTATGGAATTTTTATTTTTTTATCGGAAAATTACAATAATTTCTTGCCTACAGTTTTGTCAAGGTGTGTCGTTTTTAAACTGAAACCTTTGAGGCTTGAAATTGTTTTGAACTATATTAAAAGAAAATTTGGACTGACTGACGAGGAAGCTTATATTTACGCTTCTTATGCTCAGGGCAATATTGGAAAAGCTGTTGAAATGGCGGACTCTGAAAGATTTAATGAGATTAGAAGTATGGTCTTGCGGTTTGTTGAGAATTTTTACGCGAAAGATTTTATTGATATTTTTTCGGAAGCTTCTCTTTTTGAGGAATTTAAGGATGATATAAATACTGTTCTTGATATTTTGTATCTTTGCTACAGAGATATGATTGTCTTGAAGTGTCTTTTTGATAAAAGTGATTTTGTTATTCAAAAGGATAAAAAAGATATGTTTGAAAGAGTTTTAAAAAATTATTCTTTGGAAAGTCTTTTTTTTGGCGCGAAAGCTATTTTCTCCGCGAAAAGACAGCTTTCTCTCTATTCTAATTTTCAAATGACTATTGAGAATTTACTTTTAAAATTAAAGGAGAAAAGATAATATGGTTGAGGTTATCGGTGTCAGATTTAAAAAAGTTGGTAAAATATATTATTTTGACCCTTGCGGCGTATGTGTGGAAAGAGGTACTAAAGTTATTGTTGAGACGGCAAGAGGTGTTGAGTATGGTACTGTTGAGATTGGAAATAGATTTGTTGAGGATGAAGGGGTTATTCAACCTTTGAAAAAAGTTATTCGTGCCGCTACAGAAGAAGACGCTTTTATAAATTTGGAAAATAAAGAAAAGGAAAAAGAGGCTTTTGGGATTTGTATTGAAAAGATTAAAAAACATGGGCTTGGAATGAAGCTTATTGATGTTGAGCTTACGTTTGATTTGAATAAAATAATTTTTTATTTTACGGCGGACGGAAGAGTTGATTTTCGGGAGCTTGTAAAAGAGCTTGCTTCTATATTTAGGACAAGAATTGAGCTTAGGCAGATTGGTGTTCGTGATGAGGCCAAAATTCTTAATGGGATTGGTGTATGCGGAAGAACTTTATGCTGTGCCACTTTTTTGGGTGACTTTACTCCTGTTTCCATAAAAATGGCTAAAGACCAAAATTTATCTCTTAATCCAACAAAAATTTCTGGAATATGCGGCAGACTTATGTGTTGTCTTAAGTATGAGGAAGACACTTATGAGGCGCTTAATAAAAATTTGCCGGGAGAGGGTGATATTATTCATACTAACGCCGGCGACGGAGAAGTTTTGTCTGTTAATATTTTGAGACAAACTGTTAAGGCGGCTGTGAGAAAAACGCCTCAGGATACGCCGACGGTCGCTGTGTTTGCTGTTGATGAGGTTGAAATTATAAGTAAAAGAATTATAAAAGATGATAAATATGATGAGGTTTGTCAAGATGATAAAGATAATGAGCTAAAGGATATTTTGGATTGATGAGGTTGAATAATATTTTTATAAAAGAAAATGAACGTATTGATGATTTGCACAGGAACGGGTATTTGATTATTCAAGACCCTGAGAAGTTTTGTTTTGGTGTTGACGCTGTTTTACTTTCAGGATTCGCTAAAGTTAAAAAAGGTGAAAAAGTTATTGACCTTGGAACAGGTACAGGGGTAATTCCTATTCTTCTTGAGGGCAGATATGGCGGTGACGACTATTTTGGCATTGATATTCAGGCTGAAAGTGTTGAGATGGCAAAAAGAAGTGTTGAGCTTAATTCTCTTGGTGATAAAATTGAAATTATGGAATGTGATATTAAAAATGTTTTTCAATATTTTAAGCCGTCTGATTTTGACGTTGTTGTTTCAAATCCGCCGTATATGACTGCCGGCGGAGCCATTATTAATAAATTTGACTCAAAAGCTATCGCCAGGCATGAGATTTTGTGCAATCTTGAGGATGTTATTTCAGCATCCTCAAAACTGCTTAAGTTTGGAGGACGGTTTTATATGATTCATCGACCATATAGACTTGTTGACATTTTTGTTTTGTTTAGAAAGTATAATATTGAACCGAAAGTTGTAAGATTTGTCCATTCTTATTTTGACAGAGAGCCCACAATGGTTTTGATTGAGGGAAGCAGGGGCGGAAAGGCTATGCTTAAGGTTTTGCCTCCCCTTGTGATTTATGATGAGTCTGGAAATTATACGGATGAGATTTTTAATATTTATTATGATTAAATTTGTATTTTTATAAGTGATTGGATTTGATGTTTATGAAAGGCACACTTTTTGTATGCGGAACGCCAATAGGCAATTTGAAAGATGTTACTTTCAGATGTATAGATACATTAAAAAATGTTGATTTGATAGCGGCTGAGGATACAAGGCAGACTGTTAAACTATTAAATCATTATGATATAAAAACTCCTCTTACAAGTTATCACGAACACAACAAGACTGTTAAGGGACCCAAGATTGTTCGTGAGCTAAATGAGGGAAAAAATGTCGCTGTTGTGAGTGACGCGGGTATGCCGGGAATCTCTGACCCGGGGGAAGACCTTATTAAGTTATGCTATGATGAGGGTATTTCTGTTACTGTGGTTCCCGGACCTACAGCCGGGGTTTCCGCTGTGGTTCTTTCCGGAATTGGCTCAAGAAGTTATTGTTTTGAGGGATTTCTTCCAAGCGGTAAAAAACAGAGAAAAGATGTTCTTGAGAGACTGTCAAAAGAGACGAGGACTATTGTTTTATATGAGGCGCCTCATCATCTTAAAAATACTCTGTCTGAGATGTATTCTATTTTGGGAAATCGAGATATCGCTGTTGTTAAGGAACTTACAAAAAAATATGAAAGTGTTAAAAGGGGAACTTTTGAGAATATAATTAAATATTATGAGAAAGTTGAGCCTAAAGGTGAGTTTGTTATTATTATAAAAGGTCTTGGGTTAAATTCTGTGGTTGAGGAACGAAAATTATATTTTGAGGGACTTTCTATTGAGGAACATTTTCAGTTTTATATTGAAAAGGGGCTTGACCATAAAAGCGCTACTAAACAGGTCGCTAAAGACAGAGGTCTTGGAAAAAGAGAGATTTACGCTTATTTAAATAAAGGAGATTGAAAAATTGAGGTTGATTGATGGGGTAAAAGGACATATTTATAAGGTTAAAAATATAAATCTTGAGCGTGTTGTTAAAAGACGGCTTGAAATGCTTGGTATGACGGAGTATTCTGATGTGACGCTTCTTAATAAAAAAAAGAGCGGTGCTGTTATTGTTAAAGTGAGAGGTACAAGATTTGCCCTCGGCAAAGAGTTCGCTGAGGGAATTGAAATTGGAGGTGACTGTCTATGAGAGAAGCGGAGGGAGATTTGAATGTCGCTTTTATAGGTAATCCTAATTGTGGAAAGACAACTCTTTTTAATGCTTATACAGGAGCTAATCTTAAAGTCGCTAACTGGCCCGGGGTTACTGTTGAAAAAAAAGAGGGTAGGTTTAACTTTCATGATAATGAGTTTCATCTTGTTGATTTGCCAGGATTGTATTCACTTACCTCATATACTATGGAAGAAAAACTCTCCAGAAAGTATATTCTTGAAGATGATGTTGATGTTATTGTTGATGTCGCTGACGCATCTTCTCTTGAGAGAAATTTATATTTAACTTTGCAGCTCGTTGAACTTGGCAAGCCGGTTGTTCTCGCTCTTAATATGATGGATATTGTTGAAGAAAGGGGTATGGAAATTGATTTTCACAGATTGCCGGAAATGCTTGGCATACCTGTTATTCCTATATCGGCGAGAAAAGGCACAGGACTTAATATACTTATGCACGCTGTTGAACACCATAAGGATAAGGCTTTTGACAAGGTTGAGCATCATCATGAGGGAGGTAAGCACATACATAATCATCACGATGAGTTTGCTGTTGTTTACAGCGATGATATTGAGGATAAAATTGACCTTATTATCGGCAGGCTTGAGGTAAAATATCCTGATATGAAAAATTATAGATGGCATGCTATTAAATTTTTGGAGCGGGATGATGAAATTATTAATTTATATCCGGTCGGTCTTGATGATATTGTTGACAAAAACTATGAGACGGAAATTATAAAACAGAAATATGATTTTATTGAGGAAGTTATTTCTGAGGTTCTGGTGAATAAAGACGCTAAAAGCGCCGCTACTGATAAAATAGATTCTTTCTTTACGCATGAGTTTTGGGGCATTCCTATTTTTCTTGGTATTATGGCTATTGTATTCTTTTTTACATTTACTGTCGGAGATTACTTGAAAGGATATATTGAGGAGGGATTGACTGTATTTTCGGATTTGGTTCTTAATTTGCTTCAGGGGATTGGAACCGGGGATTTTGTTTGCTCTCTTGTTGTCGACGGAATTATTTCTGGCGTCGGAGGAGTTATTACTTTTTTGCCGAATATTTTTATATTGTTTCTCGCTCTGGCTTTTCTTGAGGACAGCGGATATATGTCTAGAGTCGCTTATGTTATGGATGGTATTATGGGTAAAATAGGATTATCCGGCAGGGCTTTTATTCCTATGCTTTTGGGATTTGGGTGTACTGTTCCTGCCGTTATGGCTTCAAGAGCTCTGGAAAATAAAAAGGACAGGCTTAGGACTATACTTGTTACTCCTTTTATGTCGTGCAGCGCGAGACTTCCGATTTATGTACTTTTGTCTGAGGTCTTTTTTGGAGATTACGCTATGCTCGCCGCTTATTCTATGTATATTATAGGTCTTATTGTCGCTGTTGTTATAGCCCTTGTTTTAAGCAAATTTGGAGAAAAAAAAGAGACAAATACGCTGCTTATTGAATTGCCTGAGTATAAAGCGCCGAATGCCAGAACTATTTTTATATATGTTTGGGAAAAAGTTAAAGATTATCTTACTAAGGCCGGTACAACTATTTTTGCCGCTTCTGTTGTTTTATGGATACTTCTTAATTTTGGCCCAAATGGATTTATCGGAGGTATGGAAAATAGTTTTGGAGAAAGTATCGGAAAAGCTCTTGTTCCTATTATGGCGCCTCTTGGACTTGGATATTGGCAGGTTGTTGTTTCTCTTATATCGGGGATTGCCGCTAAAGAGGTTGTTGTGTCAAGTATGAGCGTCCTTTTTAATATTGACAATATTTCTTCAGCTGAAGGTATGGGAAAATTTTCTGCGGCTATGGCTGAAAGTGGATTTACCGCTATTAACGCTTATTCTTTGATGTTGTTTTGCCTTTTATATGTACCCTGTGCCGCTTCAATCGCTACTATCAAAAAGGAAACAGGTTCTGTTAAATGGACTGTTTCATCAATTATTTTACAGCTTGCCGTCGCTTGGACAGTTTCTTGCTTGTTTTATCAGATTATGTCGGCTATATGATTGAGAGACTTTATATTAAATATGCTTTATGGATAAATAAAAACTCTTGGTACAAGCTAAACTTGTATTAAGAGTTTTTATTTTTTCAGAGGTTTTTTAGAGGGAATATAGTAATTTGTTTTTTAAAATAATGTAAGTTGATTTGTGTCGGGGATACCTTTTAGAATTCCACTGGCCTTTAAAAGAGAAATGACAGTTTTACTGACTTTCGTTCTCTCTCTGAATTCTTGAATTGTAAAAAATTCGCCGTTTTTTCTTTCTTTAACTATATTTAGGGCGGCGTTTTTTCCAAGTCCCTGAATTGTGCATAGGGGCGGGAGAAGACCGTCTTCTGTAATTTTAAATTTAATCGCGTCGGATTTATATAAATCCATTTCAACAAATTTAAATCCGCGCATGTACATTTCATAAACTAATTCTAACATTGTTAAAGTACTTTTTTCTTTTGAGGAAGCCTCGTTTCCGAGAGCGATGATTTGGTCCATATTTTCTTTTACTTTTTCAATTCCGTTACACATCATAATATAATCAAAATCATCAGTTTTGACGGAAAAACTGGCGGCGTAGAAAGCGTAGGGAAAATGTACCTTAAAATAGCCGATTCTGAAAGAATTTGTGACATAAGCCACAGCGTGGCCTTTTGGAAACATATATTTAATTTTTTTGCAAGAATCAATATACCACTCAGGCACGGAAGCTTTTCTCATAACTTCCTCATCTTCCGCTGAAAGACCTTTTCCTTTTCTGACTTTTTCCATAATTGTAAAGGCTGTTTTATTTTCAACGCCTTTAATAATTAAATATACCATAATGTCATCACGGGTGGGAATAACCTCTTTTAATGTTGCTGTGCCTGATTTTATCAATTCCTGAGCGTTGTCAAGCCAAACTCCCGTTCCATGGGAAAGTCCTGAAATTCGTACAAGCTCTGAAAATGTATGGGGATTGGTATCCATAAGCATTTGTCTTGTAAATTTTGTTCCAAATTCGGGAATTCCTAAAGTCCCAGTTTTACATTTTATTTCTTCTTCTGTTACATTTAACGCTTTTGGAGAAGTAAACAGCGACATTGTATCTTTGTCGTCAAGAGGTACATCTAAAGGGTCAAAACCTGTTGTATCTTTAAACATACGCAGAATAGTTGGTACGTCGTGTCCAAGCAAATCTAGCTTTAAAAGTCTGCCGCTTATTGAGTGATAATCAAAATGAGTTGTTGTGACGGTTGATTCCTGGTCGTTAGCCGGTCTTTGTATTGGACAAAACTCATAAATACTGTTATCTTTTGGAACAACCATAAGACCGCCCGGGTGCTGACCTGTTGTTCTTTTTATTCCAACACAGCCGAGTTTTAATCTGTTTACTTCAGCTTTTCGTATTTTTAAATTTCTCTCGTCAGCGTATTTTTTTACATAGCCATAGGCTGTTTTTTCAGCCATGGTACCAATAGTTCCGGCTTTAAATACGTGTCCTTTGCCAAATAGTTTTTCTGTATAGGCGTGAGCTTGCTGTTGGTATTCTCCTGAAAAATTCAAGTCGATATCGGGTTCTTTGTCTCCATTAAAACCAAGAAAAGTTTCAAACGGGATATCGTGACCGTCTTTGTGTAAAAGGGTACCGCATTTTGGACATGCTTTGTCAGGCAGGTCACAGCCGGAATTTCCAAGATTTGCTGTAACCTCTGGAGAGTCAAAATCAGAGTATTTACAGTTTGGACAGATATAGTGCGGTGAGAGAGGATTGACTTCAGTAATTCCCGCCATAGTCGCTACAAATGAGGAACCTACGGAACCTCTTGAGCCGACTATATATCCATGGTCATTTGAATCCCAAACCAGCTTTTGCGCTATTATGTATAAAACGGCAAAGCCATTTTTAATAATAGAGTTTAACTCTTTTTCAAGTCTTTTTGCAACAACTTCCGGCAGTGGGTCTCCGTATATTGATTTTGCTTTTGTTGTTGTTATTTCTGTAAGCTGTTCCTCAGCGCCGTCAATTTTTGGCGGGAAAGTCTCGTCGGGAATAGGTTTTACATTATCTATCATATCGCAAATCAGATTTGTGTTTTTTACAACAACCTCAAAAGCCTTTTTTTCTCCGAGATAATTAAATTCTGAAAGCATTTCCTCGGTTGTTCTATAAAATAAAGGCGGTTGATTATCAACTTCTTTGAATCCTTCTCCAGCTTGTATAATTCTTCTGTAAAATTCTTCCTCGGGGTCAATAAAGTGAGCGTCGCAGGTGGCTACAACAGGTTTATTGTATTTTTCTCCTAAAGCCACAATTTTTTTATTAATTTCAATCAGCTCATTTTTTGAGCCTACCATTCCATCACGCAGCATAAACTCATTATTTCCTATGGGCTGGATTTCAAAGTAATCATAAAAGTCGGCAAGTTCTTTGATAATTTCTTCTGGCTTGTTCTCAAAGACAGCTTTAAAAAATTCACCGGCTTCACACGCTGTTCCTATTATAAGACCATCATTATATTTTAAATATTCGCTTTTTGGGATTCTTGGAAATCTGAAAAAATAGTTAATATGAGCTTTTGATATAAGTTCATACAAATTTCTAAGTCCTTTTTGATTTTTTACAAGTATGATAGCGTGATAAGTTTTTAGTTTTTTTATATTGATATTTTTGCTGGCTAGAATGTTAATGCTATCTATGTTAAAAATATCTTCTTTTTTTAAAATTTCGGAACATTTTATAAAAATTTCAGCTGTGCATCCGGCATCGTCGACAGCTCTATGATGATTTTCAAGAGAAAGCCCAAGATGCTTTGCCACGATATCTAATTTATATTTTGAGAGATTTGGAAATAAAAGTTTGGAAAGCTCAACTGTGTCAATAACAGTGTTATTTATTTGAATATTTTTGAATTTTGCCCACTGCCTTATAAATCCAATATCAAAATTGGCGTTATGAGCTACTAAAACAGCGTTTCCAAAAAATTTAAGAAACTTGGGCAATATTATGTCTTCATCAGGTTCATTTTCGAGCATATCATCTGTAATATTTGTTAACTCAATAATTTTTTCACTGAGTTTTATTTTTGGATTTACAAACGCTGAAAATTTATCAATAATTTTGCCGTTTTTAACTTTTACCGCTCCGATTTCGATAATTTTATCTGTTTCTTTCATAAGTCCTGTTGTCTCAAGGTCAAAAATAACATATTCATCATCAAGGGATTGCCCTTTGCTTGACTGAACAACAGCTCCTAAGTCATCAACAAGATATGCTTCAACACCATACAAAATTTTAACACCATACTTTTTAGCCGCGTCCATAGCCTCCGGATATGCCTGAACAACGCCGTGGTCTGTAATCGCAATCGCTTTATGTCCCCAAAACGCGGCTCTTTCAATATATTCTTTTGCTGAGTTAATTCCGTCCATCATACTCATTTGTGTATGTAAGTGTAATTCAACTCTTTTTTCCGGCGCGTTGTCAATTTTAGGTTCTGGAGATGTTCCCTCACAAATATTGATTGCCATAATATTTATTTCATTCGAGAATGTGTCAAATTGAACTTTACCTTTTACATTTATATAATTTTTAACTTTAAGAAGAGCTTTGACATCATCGGTATATTCATCGGGTTTTAAAAAGAATTTTACAGAAACAGAATCTGTAAAATCCGTAATGTCAATATTTATAATATATTTGCCATTTTTTGTCTCCCTTTCCTCAAAAAATAATATTTTTCCGGAAATGATAATAGTTTCTCCCTCAATGACAGAATCTTTTATTTTTGTAATATTTCCGTTAAATTTTGAGAATTTGACATTAATTCTTTTTGTTTTGAATTTTTGATTTTCCAATGTGTTTTTTTGATTATTTTCAGTAAATCTTGTGTTATCAGTGTTATTTGATAATTTTTCCTCTTGATTTTTTTCAAAAATAGTTTTATTGACAATACTTTTCAATTCTTGTCTTTTTTCGGAAATAGATTTCTTTTTAACAGGGTTATTTTTGAATATAACATTTACAACTAAATCAAATCTATTTTTAAAAGTATTTTTTATTTCAACATCAATATTTTTTGCCCTAAACAAAAAGGCGCTTTTACAATCAACGCCAATAATAATAGTATTTTGTTCTATCTCCCGTTTCGCGTTTTTTAAGAGGTTATAGCACATAGGACTTTTTCTTTTTACGAAGTTTAAAATATTAACCCAATATTTTTCAATTTTATCTTTTAAAGTATTTTCAACATTATAAAAAATATTTATATTTACATTTGAAACAAAAGGAAAGTTATTTTTGATATCATTCTCAAAATCAGGAAGGCAAGATTCATTAAGAATACTATCACATATAAGCGCTATATCCATTGAGTTTGTTTTTTTAAACATTTTGATTTTATCAACTCTTGTTTTTTTTAGAACATTTGAAACGTTAGCCGATAATTTTAATTTACTGAATACATATTCGAAGTCTTTTAAAGCAACTGAATTGTCCAAAAGCTCACCTACTTAATTTTCTTTATCTCATTAATGAGTTCATCAATAAGACGACTTTCATCAACTTTTTTTAGAATTTGACCTTTTTTAAATATAAGACCGACTCCTTTTCCTCCGGCTATTCCTATGTCAGCTTCTTTTGCCTCTCCGGGGCCATTTACAACACAGCCCATAACAGCGACTTTTATGTTTTTGTCGATGTTTAAACATTTCTTTTCAACTTCATTGGCGATGGATATTAAATCAATTTCGGTTCTGCCACAGGTTGGACAAGAAATAAACTCAATTCCAAATTTTCTTAGTCCTAAAGATTTTAAAATTGCTTTTCCGACTTTGATTTCTTCAATAGGGTCTCCTGTAAGAGAAACTCTTATTGTATCTCCAATTCCTATGCCAAGAATTAATCCAATTCCTACGGAGGATTTTATTGAGCCTCCCCAAATGGTTCCGGCTTCGGTAATTCCTATATGTAAAGGATAGTCTATTTTTTCCGATAATATAGAATAGGCCTCGGCTGTGAATAAAACATCAGAGGCTTTAATTGATACAGCGATATCATAAAAATTATTTTTTTCTAAAATTTCTATGTGTCTTAAAGCGCTTTCAACAAGACCTTCGGGAGTAACTTGTCCGTGTTTTTCAAGAATATCCTTCTCAAGGGAACCTGAATTTACACCAACACGAATTGGAATTCCTCTTTCTTTGCAAGCGGACGCTACGGTTTTGACATTTTCTTCTCCTCCAATATTTCCGGGATTTATTCTTAGCTTGTCAACTCCGTTTTCAATCGCTTTAAGAGCGAGCTTATAGTCAAAATGAATATCGGCTACAAGAGGGATATTAATATTTTTTTTAATATCCCTCAAGGCTTCAGCCGCTTCCATATCAGGAACGGCGACACGAATAATCTCACATCCGGCGTTTTCGAGTTTTTTTATTTGATTTATAGTATCAGAAATATTTCTTGTGTCGGTATTGCACATGGATTGAATAGCGATGGGATTTTCTCCGCCTATCTTAACTCCGCCTATGTTTAAAACTTTAGTTTTTTTTCTTTTAAAAAACATAAAAAACCACCTCTCTAAAGCAACTTGAAAATATCGTTAAAAGCGATTAAAATACCAAATGCCATTAGAACGGCAAAACCGGCAAAATGAATCATACCTTCTTTTTCCGGCGGTAAAGGCTTTCTTCTTATAGCCTCAATGAGAAGAAAAATAAATCTTCCGCCGTCAAGAGCCGGAATGGGCAAAAGATTCATAACACCAAGATTGGCGCTTAATAATGCCGCTATGCCTGCCATACTTCCTATCATGTCCCAAACGCTTTCTTTAATGGTTTCCTCATAAACCTCATTTACAACTGTGGTAAGACCTATCGGACCGGCAACATCATCAAGAGAAACTTGCATTGTAAAAAGCTGGGAAAGCCCATAAAAGGTTATTTTAACCATGTAAATACATTTCCAAAAACCTATTTTGATTGCCTCAAAAAAGCCGACTTTTTCAAATCCTTCTATATTCTCTCCGAATAATGGTGTTTTTGCGCCAAAAGCGACTCCTAATTTCTCACCCTTTTTTACATTTACAGTTGTTTCAAAATATTCTCCGTTTCGTTCATATCCAATTAAAATGTTCTCGCTTGTTCTTTGAGAAAGCTTGAAGTTTATATCATCGAATAAATGAATTCCTGAATTGTCAATATTTACGATTTTGTCGCCGTTAGTAATTCCGGCTATGTTCGCGGGGCTGTTTTCACTTACCCGAGAAATGATATTCTCACCATATCCAGTAAACATAACCATAACAGTACTTATAAGTATTGCCAGAACAAAGTTCATAAATACGCCGGCAAGAATAATAATCATTCTCTTCCAAACAGAAATACTGTTAAAACCTTTGCTGGAAGAAGTTTCAGTATCTTCATCAGCCATTTTGCAGTAACCGCCTATTGGAAAAATTCTGATAGAATAAAGAGTTTCTCCCTTTTGTTTTCCCCAAAGTTTAGGCCCCATTCCTATAGCGAATTCCTCAACGATAACGCCGCATTTTTTCGCGGCGATAAAATGCCCCCATTCATGAATCATAACGATTATTCCGAAAATTAAAATTGTGATAATTATAGACAATATGCTCACCCCATTGAATTTAATAGTTATTTGCGATGAAATATATTAAATGTTCAGCGCTTTTTCAACAAAATTTCTTGCCCATAAATCAGCCTCAAATATGTCGTCGAAACTGTAATTATATTTTATAGTATATGCGCCCATAGCTTTTTCTATTAGTTTTGGAATATCTGAAAACTTAATTTTTTTGTGAAGAAACGCGTTAACAGCGATTTCGTTTGCGGCATTCATTACGGTTGGCAGTGTTCCGCCTGCTTTAATTGCCTCAAAGGCAAGAGAAAGACATTTGAAAAGCTTAAAATCCGGTTTTTGGAAAGTAAGTTCTCCACAGTCAAAAAAGTTTATTTTAGGAAAATTATTTTTTAATCGTTTGGGGTGGGTTAGAGCGTATTGAATTGGAATTCTCATATCTGGTTTACCAAGCTGAGCTATAACAGCACCGTCCTCAAACTCAACCATAGAGTGAATTACACTTTGAGGATGCACAACAACGTTAATATTATCAATATCGACATTAAAAAGCCATTTTGCCTCAATAACCTCAAGACCTTTATTCATCATTGTGGCAGAGTCTATGGTAATTTTTTTTCCCATACTCCAATTTGGATGGTTTAAAGCATCTTCAACAGTAATATCATTAAAATTTTTATAGTCCTTAAAAGGCCCGCCGGACGCTGTTAGGTGGATTTTTGAGATTTTATTTTGAGAATTTCCTTGAATGCATTGAAAAATAGCTGAATGCTCACTATCAATAGGGTAGATTTTGACAGCAAAATTTTTGGCTTCTCTCATAACAAGCTCTCCAGCGGTGACAAGTGTCTCTTTATTTGCCAAAGCGATATTTTTTTTGTTATGAATAGCGTTTAATGTTGGCTCAAGACCGATGTTTCCTACAAGCGAGTTGAGGATAACAGAGGATTTTTCAAAACTAGCGGCTTCGTTAATTCCGTCAATTCCTGATAATATTTCTGTTTTTTTCCCAGATAATCTTTTTTTCAGCTCGTATGCTTTTTGTTTGTTCATAACAGCGGCAATTTCAGGTTCGAATTTATAAATTTGTTTTTCAAGCAAATCAATGTTGTTATTGGCGGTAAGAGCGAAAACTTTAAGGTCAAGGTTTTCGCACACCTCCAAAGCCTGTGTTCCGATAGAGCCTGTGGAGCCTAAAATAGAAATTCCTTTCAAAAGATAACTTCCTTTCCGATAGAGATAAAAATAAAAATAAGGGGTGAGGTAAATAATACGCTGTCAAACCTGTCAAGAACGCCTCCGTGCCCTGGCATAATTTTACCATAGTCTTTAATGTTAACAAACCTTTTTATGCTTGATGCCACTAAATCTCCTATTTGAGCCGTCACAGAACCAATAACTCCTAAAACGGCATAAAGTAAAAACATATTTTCTTTTCCAATATGCCAGAACTCATATATACAATATCCATAAAATCCACATACAATAGCTGTAAATAAAATTCCGCCTATGGCTCCCTCATAGGTTTTTTTGGGACTTAAAACAGGCGTTAGTTTATGTTTTCCTATTGCTGAGCCTGTAAAATAAGCTCCGGTGTCGCTGCAAAAAGCGCAAATAAAAATAAGCCATACCATATAAATTCCATTTTCACTTTCTCTTATAAGGTATATATTTCCAAGCATAAAAGCTATGTAAAAAACACCCATAATTGTTGAACACACATCGTGAATGTTTATTTTTTGATACATAAACACTGTAAAAGATAATACACATAATGTAAAAATCATAATACTAATCTCATAATATTGTAATTCAATTTTAATGTCAAGAAAAACAATGTATAAAATTGCCGCCAAAAATCCAAAGAAATGAACAGGCATTATTTTTTTTGAAATGGCCTTATAAAACTCAAACATACCAACCATTGACAAAAATAAAATTCCTGATTTGAGCCAAGGACCGCCAAGAATAAGAAATAAAGCCAATATAGGCAGCCCCACAATACCTGATATAGTTCGAATAATCAAAAACAACAACTCCTATCTTCCGCCAAAACGTCTATCTCTGTTTTTAAATTGTTCAATGGCTTTAATTAGCTCTTTAATATCAAAATCAGGCCATAGTTTATCAGTGAAATAAAATTCAGAATAAACTGATTGCCAAGGTAAAAAATTGCTTAATCTTTGTTCGCCGCTTGTTCTTATAACAAGTTCAGGGTCGGGAATATTTTTTGTATCCAGATAAGATGAGAAAAGTTTTTCGTCAATATTATTCTCAGAGATAATATCGTTTTTTACATTGAGGCATAATTTTTTTACCGCTCTTATAATTTCGTCTCTTCCCCCATAGTTTAAACCTATGTGTAAATTTAGACCTTTTTTATGGGATGAGATTTCTTCAAGTTTTTTGATTTTACTTTGTAATTCTTTATCAAGACGTGATAAATCTCCTATAGCGTCTATTTTAATATTACTATTTTTATTGTCTTTTATATAATCGTCAATATATTCCCTAAGTAAATTCATAAGAGCGGAAACTTCATCTTCGGAACGAGACCAGTTTTCTGTTGAGAAAGCGTAAACCGTAATATGTTTAATTCCGATTTTATCCGCTTCTTTGAGAAGTTTATTGAGAGATTGAGCACCGGCTCTATGTCCGAAACTTCTTGGCATAAATCTTTTTTTTGCCCATCTTCCGTTTCCGTCCATAATAATAGCGATATGTTCTGGCAAGGAATTTTCCATGATTGTCTCCTTTCGTTTTTGAAAGCGAAAATATTGAGCGACAGTTTCAAATAAGGGTTTTGTTCTGAGAAATTTGGTTGCATAAGTTATCTAAATTTGTCAGAATTAGGAAAAACATTTTTTTGACAGTTTCTAAAAATATTAAATCGCCATAATATCTTTGTTTTTTGCCTCAACAAGTTTATCAATTTCAGCGACGTTTTTGTCTGTTATTTTCTGCATTTCATCCTCAAGGGTTTTAAGCTCATCTTCAGTAATTTCATTGTCTTTTTCCAATTTTTTTAAAGCGTCCATGCCGTCTCGTCTGATGTTTCTTACCGCGACTTTTGTATCCTCGCCTTTTTTCTTAACGTCTTTTGTAAGAGCTTTTCTTCTTTCCTCAGTAAGTTCCGGAAAAACAAGACGAATTACTTTTCCGTCGTTTGTTGGGTTGATTCCCAAATCAGAAGCGTTAATCGCTTTTTCAATTTCTTTCATAATTGAAATATCCCAAGGTTGAATTTGAATAAGTCTTGCCTCAGGAATGCTTATATTTCCAACTTGGTTTAATGGAGTTGGAGCTCCATAGTAGTCAACTGTTATTTTATCCAGTACATGAGGATTTGCTCTGCCGGCGCGAATTGTGTTGAGTTCGGTTTCAAGATTTTTAACAGATTTGTTCATTTTTTCCTCAAAAGTGTTTGTATGTTTAGACATAATAAACCTCCTAAAAAATATAATAAATTATATAGTAACAATTGTACCTATTTTTTCTCCCATAGCTGCTCTTACAATACCATTTTTTTCTAACAGTCCAAAGATTACGACAGGTATTGATTGTTCATAACAAAGACCAGCAGCGGATATGTCAATAACTTTAAGATTTTTTTCAATTATTTCTTTGCATTTTATATAGTCGTATTTAACAGCGTTTGGATTCTTCGCGGGGTCATCGTTATAGACACCGTCTATACTTTTAGCATACAGTATGGCATCGGCTTTAAGTTCACACGCTCTCAAAGCTGTAACAGTATCTGTGGAAAAAAACGGATGACCTATTCCGCCGGCGAAAATAATTATTTTGTTTTGAGAAAGATATTCAAGAGCTAAATCTTTTGAAAATATTTCTGTCATAGCTCCAACGGCAAAAGGGGTCATAACAACAGCGGAAAGACCTTTTTGTTTTAAAAAATCAGCCACGTAAACAGCGTTCATAATTGTTGCCAGCATACCGATTTGGTCGGCTTTGCATCTATCCATTTCGGAATCAGCGCTTCTTCCTCTCCAAAAGTTGCCGCCGCCTATAACTAATGATACTTGAATGCCTTTATGAACGACAGATTTAATTTGTGAGACTATTTTATTGATTATATCATTATCAAAAGGTTGACTTGATTCACTTGCCAGGGCTTCGCCGCTAAGTTTTAAAAGAACTCTTTTATACAAAGCTTTCACTCCTTACACAAAATATATTTATATCATTTTATCATATCTTTCTAAAAAAGAAAACATTTTATTTAAATTTTTCACAGAAATTTAAGAAGCTTTAAAAAATTAAAAATTATATATACGTAATTAAGAACCTGTCTAAAATCTAAAAAAGCCTGTCTAAAAACAAAATATACACAAAAAATCAGCGAAAATAAAATTATTTTGGAGCGTAATGATTTTATTTTTTTGGATATTTTAACAGTTTTTAGACAGACTCTAAAGGAATTCTTTTTAAATGTTATATGGTTTGCGAAGAATCCATTTTGGACTTATTGATTTTTTAAATTAAATTCGGATATAAAACCTTTGAGCACAGAAACCATACTTGTAAGTTCCTCAGCGGCTGAGGCGGCTTCCTCAGACATTGATGAATTATTTGTGACAACTTTGTTAATTTGAGTGACTTCTGTTTTAATATCGGTGAGTGAGTGATATTGCTGTTGGCTTGAGTTATTTACATTATTTATGATTTCAGCTACATTGTCAACAATGCCGGAAATTTCTTTTAGTTGTTTGGCAGCGTTATTGGCTATTTGCGTACCTTCATCAACTTTTTCTATGGTTGTGTTAATAAGTTCCGCTGTTTCTTTTACAGCCTTATTGCTTCTTAAAGCGAGGCTTCTGACCTCATCGGCGACAACGCTGAAACCTTTTCCGAAAGAACCAGCTCTTGCCGCCTCAATAGCCGCGTTAAGAGCGAGAAGATTGGTTTGAAAGGCGATTTCCTCAATAACACTTATAATGTTTTCAATATTTAAAGATGCTTCGTTTATTGAGGACATTGCCTCAACCATATTGTCCATATCGTTATTTTCAGTTTCAATTTTGTTCTTTACAACATTTGTCATTTGATTTGCCTCAACAGTGCTTGTTGATGTATATTTTGACTGTTCGGAAATTTTTTCAAAGTTATGGACAATTGTATTAAGTGACGCGGATTGCGTTGACGCTCCAATAGCGAGAGAGTTGCTTGTGTCAGCGATGCTGTTGGCGCCGGCTGATACTTGTTCAGCGGAATTATCAATTTGCTCAATAAGTATGTTAAAATTGTTTATTATAAGAGTGAGAGCCGATTTTATTTCGTTAAAGTCGCCTTTATACTCAATATCAATAGAAACGTTAAGGTCTTTTTCCGCCATTTTTGTAAGTATTTCGGAAATATTTTTAATGTAAATTTTTAAACTTTGTATGGTGGAGTTGATAGCGTTTTGCATAACTTGGAAGTTTCCTTTGAAATCACCGTCAAGGTAAACATTGAAGTTGGCGTTTTCAACTTCTTTGAGTATTTTGCACGTTTTATTGATAGGTTCTTCTACAGTCGAGACAAGTTTATTTAGATTTTCGATTATATCTCTCCAGTCTCCGGTATATATACTTGAATCGGCTCGTACGGTAAGATTTCCGGAAATGACTTCTGTAATAAGTCTTAATAAATCCGAGTTAATACTTTTTAGAGTATTTTTAAATATATCAAGCTGAACTTGAAATTCAGCTTTTTCGCCTTGAAACTCAGGAGTTTTATATTTAAAATTGCCGCCGGCGTACTCTTTTATACTGTTTAAAATAGACCAAGTGTCTGACTCAAAAATATTAAGCATTTGATTTATCGCCTCAACAGTGTCTTTGTAAGCTCCTTTATAATTGTCAGTGTTAATTCGGTCGGAAAGAGAACCTTTTTCTATGTTTGAGTATATATTTGACACTTCGTTTGTAATATCTTTAAAACCATATATTACGGATATAATATTATCGGAAAGTTTCCCTATCTCATCGGTTGTGTTAATGTTAAAATCAATATCAAAGTTTCCTTCCGCGGCATTTGTGGAGAGACTTGTAATTCGTTTAATAGGTTTGACAATAAATGATGATATTATAAGCCCTAAAACTATTGCCATAAAACATACAACAGTGCCTAAAACAATCATAATTAAAGAGCTTGTTACAGACATATCGTATGCGTCACTTGTACTTTTTTTTGATTCCTCATAAGATATGTACATAAGTTCGTCAATATATCCGTCGATTTCCTCTTGAACGGCGGCAATAGTCATATCTGTTTTTATTAAAGCCTCCAAATCGTTGTTATGACAATGTTTTATAATCAAGTCAATTATCTCGGAGTATTTATCATAAGTCTCGACTATATCGTCGGTTATCGCTGTTTGAATAATATAATCATCATCGGGGGAAGCGTAAACCCCTCTTGAGCTTTTTCTGTATAGCTCGACGGAAATAATAATATCATCAAGATTATTGTAAATATTTTCTTCAGCTATGTTCAAAGCGCTGCTATTTTTGTAATTGTATCTTGCCGCTGTAATTTCTTTGTTTGTATCGGATATTAGGGCGTTAATATCGCTTGCCACACTATATCTGTATTCAGCTCCGCTGATTGCTTGTTCGTATTTTTCCGAAACGGTTTTTGAGATAAAACTGTTTATAATAAGCAAGAGCATAAATAAAATGACAGTTATACCTATGGAACAAAGAATTTTTATACGTATGGGTAAGTTTAAGCAGAAATTTTTAAATCCTCTCATAAATTTTGCCTCCTTAAATACGATAAATTAAGCCATATCTTTAATTTGCTGTATAATGTCTTTATAATCAGCTCCAAATTCATCATATAAAGGCTCGCACGCTTTTTTTATTTCTTCCATTGCCGTATCGCTAAGTTCAATAAATTTGGCTCCTTGTTTTTCAACCTTTTCTTTTGATTCGATTTCGCGTTTTTTCCATTGTTCGATTTCAAATTCTTGAGTCTGCTTCGCGCAATCTTTTATAATTTTTTGGTCGTCAGAAGAAAGATTGCTGAAAGTTTTCTCACTTCCGGCTAAAATTTCCGGAATTCTTGAATGAGAATCAAAAATATAGTAGGGCGCGTAATTGACATGTCCTAAGCTTTCGTATGTTGGAATATTGTTTTCGGCGCCGTCTAAAATGCCTTGCTCAATAGCGTTATTGATATCACCCATAGGCATATCTTTTGGTTCTCCACCTAAAGCTTTCGCGAGCCCAAACATAAGGTCGTTATTTTGCATTCTGAAACGTAAACCCTTTATGTCATTTAAAGATTTGATTTCTTTGTTCGCGAAAAAGTTTCTCGCTCCGCCGTCATACCAGGCAAGGCCTACAAGCTGAGCGTTTGAGACGCTTTCAAGCATTTGCTGTCCAAGGTCGCTGTTTAAAACTTTCCACATATGTTCTGAGTTTTCATATAAATACGGCAATGATAAAGCGTTTAAGTTTGGAGATGTTTTTGCCATTGGTGAAACGCTTACTCGGGCGAAATCAATAGTACCGTTTTGCATACCTTCTATAACAGCGTTCTCATCTCCAAGTTTTCCATCAGAATAGACTTCAATAGTTATTTTTCCGTTCGTTTTTTGGTTGACAAGCTCAGCGAATTTTTTGTCCGCTAAGGTGGTTGGATAACCCTCAGCGTGAACTTCGGCAAGTCTTAATGTTACTTTATCATCAGTATTTATTGTTTTTTCATCTGATGCTGATACGGAAGTATCACCGTTTATAGCTAAAAGTTTTTTTCTGTCTCGAACCCTTGATTCTGCCACACTGCCTTGGTATCTTGAGTCTCTGCTGTCGGTTCTGTCAGTTGAGCCGCAGCCGGTTATGCCCAAAATTAATGTTAATAAAAGAAAAATTCCTAAAAGTTTTTTCATAAATTATACACCCTCTTAAAAAGTAGATTTGTATTAGACCTGTTCGATAATTTCCGCAATACCGCTTGGAAGACCTTTTCCGGTTATACTTCTTCTGACAAAAGATTTTTTGCCGATAGCCATCGCTTAGTTTACAGAACAATTCTATTTAAATTAATTTTTCAATATATAAGTCTGGCGCACTGCATAAGTCAATGAATTTTTGACCGATTTTAACAATAGGCTTTGACAAACTGTTTTGATTGATAAAAACAACTTCTCCTTCTTCTTGATTTGATAACATAACTTTGCTTCCAATATAAGAAGACGCTATATGCTGTGAAAATATTTTGACATTTCCAACATCAAGAGCTCCATAGTAATTTTGCTCAAATTGTTTTAAGACTTCAAATGGGCATTTTCCTTGATGATATGCTCTGTTTGAAATCATCGCGTCATAAATATCGCAGACAGAAACGATTTTAGCGAATTTGTCTATTTTTTTTTCTTTTATCCCAAAAGGATATCCTGTACCATCAAGCTTTTCGTGGTGCATAAGAGCGGAAAGCTTAATTTGGTCGGGAATATCTTGGTCTATTAAAAGCATATAACCATAACTTGTGTGTTTTTGAATTTCATAAAACTCAGATTGAGTAAGTTTCCCTTTTTTGTTTAAGATATTGTCATCTACCATAGTTTTGCCAACATCATGAAGAATGCCGGCTATCGTAATATCTCGTTTTTCTTCATAAGGCATATTAGTCCACTCAGCAAATAAATAACATAATATGGAAACATTTATTGAATGTCTGTAAGTGTAGTTGTCAGACTCATAAAGATTATAAATATAATTGACCACATCGCTTTTGCAACTGACTTCGCTTAAAATATTGGTCGCGCTGCTGTATAGATTTGAGACGGATATTTTTTTACCATCCAATATCTCTCCAAAATTATCTTTTATTTGGTCAACGCAGCTATTGTAATTTTTAACGAATTTTTTAAATTCCTTTTTCTCAGTGAGAGCTTTTTCACGCTCTTTCTCAAAATCATAATCATCGTCAATATCAAAAGGAGTGGCGTTTATTTGTTCGTAAACATATATATACTCAATAAAATTTTTTTTTAACTTATCAATGTCTTTATCAGATAATAAGTGTCCCTTAACAAAAATAATCACTCCGCTTTTTGAGACAATATTTTTCGCGAGAATCATATTGGTTGTGACATCTTTTATAAGAACTTTTTTAAAATCCATTAAAAATCACCTTTGTAATATGTTAGAGGAATACCGACAAATTAAAATTACGAGGATTTAATCAGAGTGTATCTGAAAACCTTATGCCAGCAGTTAAAAATATATAAAACCCTGTTTTTCAAGGGTTATTTTTGTTCTATCAAAAATAAAATATCCAAAAAATTATTATAAATTGAAACGCTTTAATTTTGTTTTACCTGAATTTGCCGGTATTTCTTTAAAAGTTTTCTTTGACAAATTTTTCTATTCTATCAATACCTTTAACAATATGTTCCATTGAAATGGCGTAGGATAATCGTATATAATTTTCAAAACCAAAAGAATCGCAGGGAACTACCGCTACTTTATATCTGTCTAACAAAATTTTCGCTACATCGCTGGCATTGTTGATTTTTATTCCAAAGACTTCTTTTCCGCACATTTTTGAAGTGTCAACAAAAAGATAAAAAGCGCCTTTTGGAAGCAGAGAGCTTAAAAAAGGAATATCTGAAACTCTTTGCGCGGCGTAATCTCTTCGACGTTTGAATTCATTAACCATTTCTAAAACGGTGTCTTGATTGCCTAACAACGCCTCAACAGCCGCTTTTTGAGCAATGGAATTTATGTTTGAGGTACTGTGGCTTTGTATATTTGCCATAATTTTTGCTATTTCTTTTGACGACGCGGTATAGCCGACTCTCCAGCCTGTCATGGCGTAGCTTTTTGAAAGTCCGTTGACAACTATTGTTCGGTCATAAGTGGTTTTTCCTAAAGAAGCGATACTTGTGTGATTTAATTTACCGCTGTATGTAAATTTCTCATATATTTCATCAGAAATTATAAATATATCGCGTTCATCGGCAAAATCAGCTATTACTTGAAGCTCAGGGGGAGAATATACCATTCCTGACGGATTGCAGGGAGAGTTTAAAATAATCGCTTTTGTTTTATCGGAAAAATTGTTTTCAAGAAGTTTTTTTGTAACTTTAAAGCAATTTTCTTTTTCGGTTTTTACAATGATGGGAGTACCGCCGGCAAGTTTGACAATTTCTGGATAACTTACCCAGTACGGTGAGGGAATGATAACTTCATCTTCGGGATTTAATATAGCTATAAAGGCGTTTAGCAGTGCTTGTTTGCTCCCGTTTGAAATAACAATTTGCTCATAATCATAATAAAGATTATTATCTCTTTTTAACTTATCACAAACAGCTTTTCTTAGTTCCTCAATACCGGCTCCTGGTGTATACCTTGTAAAATTATCGTTTATGGCTTTAATCGCCGCTTCTTTGACAGACTCAGAAGTATTAAAGTCAGGCTCTCCAGCGCCGAAAATAATAATATCATTTCCATCAGCGTTCATTTTGTTGGCGATTTCAAGTATGTTTAATGTTTCTGATGGTTTAATCTGTAAAGCTCTTTTTGATAAATTCATTTCAATCACCGCCTTAGATATTATTTATAATTATATTATTATATCGGTAAATAGTTTTATGTAGTTTTATGGCGATACCGATATATGAGCAATACCGCACAATTATAATTTTATGGATTTAAATTGCGCGGTATTGCCTATAATATAATTTTATAACATTTTGAAAACATTTGCAAGGTGAAAATCACTTTTTTGCAGTCAAAGCAAATTATTTTTAAAGAATTGTAAAAAATTCTCTCTTATTATTTTATCCGCGATAATTTTGTTGAAACTGAGTTTTAGTTTTTTATATAGTTTGTTTATGTCTGAGATTTCCGAAATATCAGAGGGGAGTATGTCAATGCCGTCAAAATCGCATCCTATGCCTAGAACGTCTTCACCCGCGATATTGATAATATAATTTATATGTTTAATTATTGAGTCAAAATTGGCTTTTCCATTATTTTCCAAGAAATACGGATACAGGTTTATTCCTATTATGCCTTTTCTTCTTGAGATTTCTTTTATTTGTTCATCGGATAGATTTCTTAAGTTGCCGCAAATATTTTTTGAGTTGGAATGACTTGCTATAAAAGGTTTGTCTGATATATCACATATATCCCAGAATCCTTTTTCATTAAGATGCGAAACGTCAATAATTCCATTTAGTTTATTTAATATATGAACAGTTTCTTTTCCAAAAGGCTTTAAACCTTTGTCAATTTTTGTTGCGGCTCCATATCCGATATCATTCTCATAATTCCATGTAAGAGTAAATATTCTCACACCTTGTTTAAAAAGATTATATATATTTTCAGGATTTCCCTCGAAAGCTTCTCCTCCCTCAATTCCTAAGATACCGCTTATTTTTTTGTTTTTTATGTTTTCGGATATATCTGAAAATGTTTTCGCTATTTTAATGTAATTATTGTTTTTGTTTATTTCATCTTTAAAAAAATGTATTGCCTCTAAAGTATAGGAATATGCTTTTTTTAACTTTTCTTTTTCCAGCCAGACTGAAAAAACCTCAATCGGAGATTTAAACTTTTTTAATCTTTTTATATCAATATGACAGTTATTCTCAAAAAGATTTTCTTTCCTTTTTAAAGCTGTTGTTATTGTATCACAATGTCCGTCTACAAAAAACATTATATCCCTCCTATTTGATTTTTTAAAAATTGAAATTATTTCTTTAATGAGCAGTGAATAAAAATTTTACGTTTAGGTAATAATTAAAACATAAGATTTAAAGAAACAATGATTAGACACCAATCGGCGTTTCATTACTTCTTATATCGAAAGGAAACGCTGATTGGTTTAATGAAGTCTTACTATGACGAGTTTTGCCTTTTGGTATTTCCATATAATTACTTTATTATACAGGAGGTGGTAATATGTCATGTGCCGGAAGTCAGGCGATAAAATGCCGCGTTGAGTCTTGTAAGCATCACGACAACTCTGATTATTGTAAATTAACCGATATTGTGGTTGGCTGTGATAAGAGAGAGGCGAAAGACGCTTGTGAAACCGAGTGTAAAAGCTTTGAGTGTGATTGTGGTTGTTAATGAGCTTAACCCAACAGTGATTTCTTAGATTTTAAATTCAAAAATTCCCCTATACTTTATTCATATTTTCAAAATAAAGGACGCTTTAAAATTTTAAGTGATTTTAAGGCGTCTTTTTCTAAAAAAACTCTTTACAAATAAAAATTTAAGTGGTATAATATATTCAATTTAAAAATAATGCCGATAAATTGAATATGCTGATTCGAGTTGATTGGCTTGGATAAGCAGGTTTGTCAGTGTTTTTATAAATAAATTAAAGTCTTTGATTGAAAAGAGTACCTTTTTGCGGATGTTACAGAGAGTCGGCGGTGGTGTAAGCCGATACGGAAGCTTTTTGGGAATGGGTTCATGAGATGTCGGGCGAAAAATTTTTTTGAGTAGCTTTGAACGTGTCCTCGCGTTATAGAGGTAAGGTATGTTTGTATCTGATTTTTTTGATGCTTTTTTTGCATTGGGTGGCTTATAACAAGGTATCTTGTCCCAATTGGGGTGAGGTGCTTTTTTTTATGCGTATGCTTAAGAGTAAAGAGAAAATCAAGGGAAGTTTGCCCTAGATGTCTAAGGAAGCACCGCACAAAAGAAAATAAAAATAATTATGCGGTATTTCTCTAAGTTAATATAAAAGGAGTGGTTTTATGAGAGAGCTAAAAGCTTATATAAGAAAATTTTCCGGTGATACCGAAACACCTATAACTTTGTTCTATAAATATGTGGGAAAGGAAAAAGGATTTATTCTTGAAAGCCGAGGTGAGGGAAAGACTAATTTTTCTTTTTTGGGAAAAAATCCATCAGCTGTTTTAAAAGGAACAGATAAACTTACTATTGAGGAAAATGGTGAGGTCAGAGAGTTTAGTGGAAGACTTCTTGACGGGGTTAGAGATTACATACAGAATTTCAATGTAGAGTGTGAGCTTGATGTGACTTTTCAAGGCGGTGCCGTGGGGGTTGTTGGATATGATATCATTAAACAATATGAGAAAATTCCTGACATAAATCCTGATGTCATAAATACACCTATAGTGCACCTTATGGTGTTTACAGAGTTTATAATTTATGACCATTTGCACGATACTATAAATCTTGTTGTTTTGGAGGAAAAAAATGATAGCGGGAAAAAACGGGCTGTAGGGATTCTTGATAGAATGGAAGAGGAGGTAAAATCTAAAATTCCTCCAGAACATTATGATATTCCCCAAGCAAAAGAGGTCAAAGTTACCTCAAATATGACAAAAGAAGAATATATGGGAATTGTTGAGAAAGCGAAAAAATATATTTATGACGGAGATATTTTTCAGGTTGTTCTTTCTCAGAGGCTTACGGCGAAAACAGACCAAGAACCGCTTAATCTCTACAGAAAACTCAGAGCGATTAATCCTTCTCCTTATTTATATTATTTTAATTTTGATGATTATCAGGTTGTCGGAAGTTCTCCCGAAATGCTTGTTGAGGTGAATAAGGACAGAGTTTACACTTGTCCTATCGCCGGCGCGAGAAAAAGGGGTAAGGATTTTGATGATGATATGCGTTTGGCTCAGGAGCTGAGAAATGACCCTAAGGAAAAAGCGGAGCACGTTATGCTTGTTGACCTCGCCAGAAATGATATGGGTCGTATTGCTAAAGTCGGAAGTGTTAAAGTTGAAAAGTTTATGAAAGTTCAGTATTATTCTCATGTTATGCATTTGGTTTCCCTTGTTGAGGGAATTAAAAGGGATGAGTATGACGCTTTCTCTATTTTATCTTCATTTCTGCCGGCGGGTACTCTTTCCGGAGCTCCGAAAATTCGGGCTATGGAGATAATTGAGGAGCTTGAAAACGAGAAAAGGGGAATTTATGGAGGAGCGGCTGGATATTTCAGCTTTAATGGAAATATGGACATGTGTATCGCTATCAGAACGATGATTGTTAAAGATGGAAATGTATATATGCAGGCGGGCGCTGGTATTGTCGCTGATTCTATTCCGCAGATGGAGTATGAGGAAAGTCATAACAAGGTTAGAGCGTTGGTTAAAGCTATTGGGGGTGACGTATAATGATAGTTCTTATTGATAATTATGATTCATTTACTTTTAATTTGTACCAATATATCGCCGAGTTTGATAGGGATGTTAGAGTTTTTAGAAATGACAGTATAACGTCGAAAGAAATTATTGATATGAGTCCTGACAGAGTGGTTATTTCTCCGGGACCTAAAACTCCTTTTGAGGCGGGAAATTCTATTGAGATTATTAAAAATGTCGCCGGAAAAATTCCTTTGCTTGGAGTTTGTCTTGGACATCAATCTATTTGTGTCGCTTTTGGCGGTGTAGTATCGAACGCTAAAAAATTGTTTCATGGGAAATCCTCTATGATTTCTCATAATGAAAAAGGTATTTTTGAGGGGGTAAGCAATCCTTTGCAGGCGGCGAGATATCATTCTCTTTCAGCTGTTCCTGAGAAAATGCCGGAGTGTTTGGAGGTTACAGCTGAGGTCGATGGAGAGATTATGGCGGTTAAACATAAAAAATTTGATGTTGTTGGTCTCCAGTTTCATCCTGAGTCTATATATACCCCGGAGGGGATGAAACTTATTGAGAATTTTATTGGAGGGAAATTCTGATGATTCTTGATGATATCGCTGAAAGAAAAAAAATTACTCTTGAGGAAAGTAATTATTGTTTTGATATTTTGAGGCTATTTGAATGTGTTAAAAATGATTATATTCCAAGTTTTTATGACGCTTTGGCGAAAAAAGGACTTTCCATTATTGGAGAGGTCAAAAAAGCGTCCCCGTCAAGAGGTGTTATTAAAGAGGATTTTAATCCCGTTGAAATCGCTGAGGAATATGAAAAGGCCGTTGACGCTATTTCTGTTTTGACAGAGGAATACTTCTTTATGGGCAGTCCTGAGTATCTTAAAAATATTCATAATAAAGTTTCTCTCCCTGTTTTGAGAAAAGACTTTATTATTAGTCCTTTGCAGATTTTTGAGGCGAGAGAACTTGGAGCGAGCGCTGTTTTATTAATTGTTGCTCTTTTAAAAGACAAAAGAGTTTTAAAAGAGTTTATTGATATCGCTCATGGAATTAATATTGACGCTCTTGTTGAGGTTCATAATGAAAATGAGCTTGAGACAGCTCTTTGCGCCGGAGCGAAAATTATTGGCATAAATAATAGAAATTTATTTGATTTTTCGGAGGATATTAATACTACGGTGAGACTTTCAAAGCTGATTCCAAGCGGTGTGCTGACTGTGAGTGAAAGCAGTATTCATACTCCTGAGGATATTAAAATTATAAGTGAGGCGGGTGTTTCCGCTGTTCTTGTCGGGGAGAGTTTTATGAGATGCGACAATATTGTCAAAAAGGCGGAGGTGTTTAAAAAAGCCTATGAACACTAAAATAAACGCTGAAATTAAAATTTGTGGACTTAAAACTGTCGATGATGTTTACAAAATTAATGATTTTCCTATAGATTATGTTGGATTTGTCTTCGCTGAAAGTAAAAGGAAAATTTCTAAAGAGACAGCTGTTGAAATGAAAAAGGCTCTCAGAGATGATATTAAAGTTGTTGGTGTTTTCGCGGATATGAGATTTTCAGAGGTTAGGGAAATTTCTGATTATGTCGATTTAGATGTTATTCAGCTTCATTCGGATGAGAACGATAGTTTTTGTGGAAAATTTAAAAATAAGATTGTATGGAAAAGTATTTCTGTTTGTGAGGAAAATCCTGAAATTATCGCTGAAAAATATACTAACGCTGACGGATTTATTCTGGACGCGTATACCAAAGATTTGAGGGGTGGAAGCGGAAAAATTTTTAAATGGAAACTTGCTGAGAATTTTAGTAAAAAATATTTTACCGTTTTGGCTGGAGGGCTTTGCGAGGAAAATATTTTCGCGGCATATGAGGAGGTTAAACCGAATGTTTTGGATTTAAGTTCTTCTGTTGAGACGAACGGAATTAAAGATTATAATAAGATAAAAAATCTTATGAGGAGGATTAAAAATGAGTATAAATAAAGATTTTGGTGAGTATGGGGGACAATTTGTCCCTGAGACTCTTATGAATACTTTAAAAAAACTTGAAAAGGAATATGTTGATTATTGTTCAACTGATGAGTTTAAAAATGATTATATTTATTATATGAAAAAATATGTCGGCAGACCATCTGTTCTTTATTACGCGGAGAGACTGACTAAAATGTGCGGCGGAGCGAAAATATATTTGAAAAGAGAAGATTTGAACCATACCGGCGCTCATAAAATAAATAACGCTATAGGTCAAGCGCTTTTGGCTAAACACATGGGTAAAACTAAAGTTATCGCTGAGACGGGAGCGGGTCAGCATGGTGTGGCGACAGCGACAGCGGCAGCTTTGTTTGATATGGAATGTGAGGTCTATATGGGAGTTGAGGATATTGAGCGACAAAAACTTAACGTTTTTCGAATGGAACTTTTGGGGGCAAAAGTGACGCCTGTCTCAAGCGGCACGGGAACTCTTAAAGACGCTACAAACGAGGCTATCAGAACTTGGGCAGCAAGAGCAGAGGATACTTTTTACATTATAGGTTCGGCTGTCGGCCCGCATCCCTATCCAACAATGGTCAGAGATTTTCAGAGAATTATCGGTGATGAGACAAAAAAACAGATTATGGAGGAAGAGGGAAGATTGCCTGACAAAGTTTTCGCTTGTGTTGGCGGCGGAAGTAACTCTATTGGTATGTTTTATCCGTTTGTTGAGGATAAAAATGTTGAGCTTATTGGAGTTGAGGCTGCCGGACATGGTATTGAGACGGGAGAACACGCCTCGGCTTTCGCTGAGGGCAGAACGGGTATTCTTCACGGAATGAAAACTTATATTCTTCAAGATGATGACGGACTTGTTAAAACGGCTTATTCTATCTCAGCCGGTCTTGATTATCCCGGAGTCGGACCTGAGCATTCTTATTTGAGAGACAGTGGCCGGGTTTTGTATACTTCCGTTACGGATGATGAATCTATTGAGGCTTTTAAAACTCTTTGCCGATATGAGGGAATTATGCCGGCGATTGAAAGCGCTCACGCCTTGGCTCACGCTTTGAAAGAAGCTCCTAAAATGGATAAAGATAAAATTATTGTTGTCAATCTTTCGGGCAGAGGAGACAAAGATGTTCATACGGTCGCTAAATATCTTGGAAAAGAATTTTAAGGAGGGGTATTTGTTATGAATAGAATTGATGAAAAGTTTAAAATGTTGAGAGAAAAAAATAATAAAGCTTTTATAGCCTATATATGTGGCGGTGACCCGTCGCTTGAGGATACGGAAAAAATTGTTTATGCTCTTGAGGAGGCGGGCTGCGATGTTATTGAGCTTGGAATTCCTTTTTCGGACCCCCTCGCTGATGGCCCTGTTATTCAGGACGCGTCGTTAAGGTCTATTACAAATGGATTTAAAATTGATAAATTTTTTGAGACTGTTAGAGATATAAGAAAAAAATCTCAAATGCCTTTGGTTACTATGGTTTATTACAGTACAATTTTTGGATATGGAAAGGAAAAGTTTATTGAAAAATGTATTTCGTTAGGGCTTGATGGGTTGATTGTTCCTGATTTGCCATATGAGGAATATGATGAGATTTATTATTTGATTGAAAATACAGAGCTGTATCTTATTCCGCTTATCGCTATTACATCAAAAGAACGTACTCCTATGCTTGTTGAAAAAGCGAAAGGTTTTATTTATTGTGTCTCATCTCTTGGGGTTACAGGTGAAAGGAAAGCTTTTGACCAAAGAATTTATGATTATATAAACTATGTTAAAGAAAAAACAGATGTTCCTGTTTGTATAGGTTTTGGAATATCTAAAAAGGAAGATGTTGATAAATTTGAGAAGTATGCTGATGGTGTAATTGTTGGGTCGGCTATTGTGAGGAAGATTTTTGAGAGTAAAGGCGATTTGGAAAAGGTTAAATTATTTGTTAAGGAGATTAAATGATGAAAACTCTTGTTATTGCTGAAAAACCGTCTGTTGGAAGAGATATTGCCAGAGTTTTAGGCTGTAAAAATGGAGGAGGGGGATTTATTGAGGGAGGAAGGTATGTTGTGACTTGGGCTATGGGACATCTTGTTACTCTCGCTGACCCTGAAAAATATGATGATAAGTATAAGGTGTGGAATCTTAATGATTTGCCTATTATGCCTAAAAAAACAGAGCTTGTTGTTATTAAGCAAACGTCGAGACAATTTGGCACGGTTAAAGGTCTTATTAATAGAAAAGATATTTCTGAAATTGTTATCGCTACAGACGCGGGAAGAGAGGGGGAGCTTGTCGCCAGATGGTGTCTTGTTAAGGCGGGGAATAAAAAACCTCTTAAAAGACTTTGGATTTCATCTGTCACGGATAAAGCTATAAAAGAAGGCTTTTCTAAACTTAAAAATGGAAAGGAATATGATAATCTTTATTTTTCCGCTGTTTCAAGGGCGGAAGCGGATTGGCTTGTCGGAATTAACGCCACAAGAGCCTTGACGTCTAAATTTAATGCTCAGCTCTCTTGCGGAAGAGTTCAAACCCCAACTCTTGCTATCATTTTGAAAAGAGAAGATGATATCAGAAATTTTCAGCCGAAACAGTTTTTTGGATTTGATGTTATATGCGAAGGGGTAAAGTTTTCTTGGATTGACTCTAAAAGCGGGGATGTTAAAACTTTTAACAGGGAAAAGAGAGATTTAGCTGTTTCAAATATTAAAAATAAAAAGGGAAAAATTGTTTCTGTTGAGAAAAACGTTAAAAAGTCTTATTCGCCGTTGTTATATGATTTGACTGAGTTGCAAAGGGACGCTAATAAACGATTTGGATTTTCAGCCAAAGAAACACTTTCTGTTATGCAGAGTCTTTATGAGAGGCATAAAGTTTTAACATATCCTAGAACAGATTCAAGATATTTGACAGACGATATTGTTGAGACTATTCCTGAAAGACTTTCTGCTTTGCCAAAAGAATATTTTAAATTTAAAAATGTTCTTTTGAAGACAAAAATTAAGGGAAACTCAAATTTTGTAAACAATAAAAAAGTTTCTGACCATCACGCTATTATTCCTACAGAACAGGCTGTTTATTATGATGAGTTTACAGACAGGGAAAAGAAAATTTATGATATGGTTGTTAAACGGTTTTTATGTGTTTTATATCCTCCTTTTGAGTATGAGCAGGTTAGCGTTAAATGTGAAATTGGAGGAGACATCTTTTTCGCTAAGGGCAGAAAAGTATTGAAAAAAGGATATAAGGAAGTTTATGACTATGAGGATGAGGATAATTCTGAGATTAAAGTTCAGAATTTACCTGATTTCGTTAAGGGTCAGGAAATTTTTGCCGATAAAACTAATTTGACGGGCGGAAACACAAAACCTCCGGCAAGATTTACAGAAGCGACTTTGCTTTCCGCCATGGAAAATCCGGCGAAATATATGGAAAACAATGACAAGGTTTTGAGTAAGACTCTTGGTGAGACGGGTGGTCTTGGAACGGTTGCGACAAGAGCGGATATTATAGAAAAACTTTTTAATTCTTTCTTTATTGAAAAAAGAGGAAATGATATTTTTATTACATCAAAAGGAAAACAACTTTTAAAACTTGTCCCAAAAGAACTTAAATCTCCCGAAATGACCGCCGCGTGGGAGCTTAAACTTGGTAAAATCGCTAAGGGAACCCTTGATAAAAATTTATTTTTGAGGGAAATTAAAGATTATACTAAAAGTGTTATTAATGAAATTAAAATCAGTGACGCTGTTTTTAAACACGATAACCTTTCAACGACCAAATGTCCTGAGTGCGGAAAATTTATGCTTGAGGTTAAAGGGAAGAAAGGAAAAATGCTTGTTTGCCAAGACAGAGAGTGTGGATATAAAAAATCGGTTTCTATTTTGACAAACGCTCGCTGCCCTGAGTGTCACAAAAAACTTGAGCTTGTTGGTGAGGGTGAGAGTAAAAAATTTGTTTGTTCTTGTGGATACAGAGAAAGATATTCTGTTTTCCAAGAACGAAAAAAGAAAGAAAATAATAAAATGGACAAGAGAGATGTTCAGAAATTCTTGAAAAAACTTAATAATGATACCGAAATTAACAATCCTATGAAAGATATTTTGAGCCAGCTTAAGTTTTAAAGCTTTCTTATAGTCAATGCGCTTGAAAAAGAACAAAAGGAGGTGAAAGTAAATTTTAGTCTCTAACTTGTTTGTTTTTTATTAGATTTCTTTCGAAACTTTATTATTGATACAAATATTGTCTGAAAAAAATATTTAATTCAATGCTTTTTAACGCTTTCGGCGTTTAAAAAACAAAACGCCTTTCACTAAAACATTGAATCAAATATTTTTTTGCTGGATTGGCATAATTTTGCGGTTTCGAAAGAAGTCTGTTGCTTTGCTCATTTATTGACGATATTATTATTGGAGGGTGATTTATTTTGAAAAAGGTTTTGACTATAGCTGGCTCGGATTGCAGCGGAGGAGCGGGCATTCAGGCGGATATTAAAACATTTTCGGCTCACGGTGTGTTTGGTATGAGCGTTATTACTTCGGTTGTCGCGGAAAATACAAGCCGTGTTATCGATATTCAGGATGTCAGACCAGATATAATTCAAAAACAGATTGACGCTGTTTTTGAGGATATCGGCACTGACGGGGTTAAGATTGGAATGCTTTCTGTTCCTGAATGTATTATTGCTGTTTCGGAAAAACTTAGAGAATATAAACCACAGAATATTGTTGTTGACCCTGTTATGTATGCCAAAGGCGGCGCTCCATTGATGAAACCGGAGTCTATGGAAACTTTTATAAGAGAAATGATTCCTCTTTCATATGTACTTACACCGAATATTCCTGAGGCGGAAGGGATTTCCGGAATTGACATAAATTCTATAGAGGATATGAAAAAAGCTTGTGGTATTATATTTGATATGGGAGCTGAAAATGTTCTTATTAAAGGCGGGCATTCTTCTGGTGACGTTGAGGATATTTTGTTTGACGGCAGTGAGTTTTTCAGTTTTAAATCAAAGAGAATTGACACAAAAAATACTCATGGCACAGGGTGTACGTTGTCATCCGCTATAGCCGCAAATCTCGCTAAAAACAAAAATGTTCCTGAGGCTGTATCCCTCGCTAAAGAATATGTCACGGGCGCTATTGAGCATTCTCTTGAAATTGGAAAGGGTCACGGTCCCACTAATCATTTTTTTGCTTTTTTCAATTGATTTTATTTTTTTATTTGGAGGATTCTGATTTTTATGGATAAAAATAGTATTGATTACAGCCTGTATCTTGTTACGGACAGAGAACTTATGACGGCAAAAACATTGGAGGAGGCTGTCATACAAGCGATTTTGGGAGGATGCGGCGTTGTTCAGCTTAGAGAGAAAAATTGTTCCGCAAGAGAATTTTTTCAGCTGGCTATTAAAGTCAAAGATGTTTGCCGAAAGTTTGATGTTCCTCTTATTATAAATGATAGGGCTGATATCGCTTTGGCCGCTGATTGTGACGGTGTGCACGTTGGACAGAGTGATTTGCCGGCTGATTATGTCAGAAAAGTTATCGGAGAGAATAAAATTCTTGGTGTGTCGGTATCGAGCGTTGATAAGGCTGTCGAGGCGAAAAAAAACGGCGCTGATTATATTGGGGTTGGCGCTCTGTTTCCTACGTCTACTAAAAATAATACCAATTCTGTTTCGCCAAAACAGATTGCTGAAATTAAAAAAGCTGTTGATATTCCTGTTGTCGCTATAGGCGGCATTAAAAAAAATAATATATCAGCTCTTAGGGGTACGAAAATTGACGGAGTCGCTGTAGTATCCGCTGTTATCGCTCAGAATGATATTAAAAAGGCGGCGGAAGAACTTAAAACGGCTTGGAGGGATATTAATGATTGATTTTGACGGCGCTGTATTTGATTTGGACGGCACTATCGCTGACTCTCATTATGTTTGGAAAAAAGTTGATTGTGATTTTTTTGGGAAAAGAGGGAGAAGAGTTCCTCTTAATTATAATCAGGAGATTGGTTCTATGAGTTTTAGAGACGCGGCTATATTTACAAAGGAAAAATATGGGTTTTCAGAGTCCGCTGATGAAATTATGAAAGAATGGTACTCTATGGCTATTGAGGAATATACTTTTAATGTTAAGCCGAAACCTTTTGCCGGAGAATATATTGAGTATATCAAAAATCATGGGGTGAAAACAGCTCTTTGCACTGCCTCTCCGAAAGAACTTTTTGAGCCGTTTTTGAGGAATAACCAAATGTTTTCTTCCTTTGATGTTTTTGTTAGCGGAACCGATGTTTTAAGGGATAAGGGCTTTCCTGATATATATTTGCTTGCCGCTGATAAATTGGGGGTTTCGCCTGAGAAATGTATTGTCTTTGAGGATATTTTGAAAGCTGTATTTGGCGCCAGAGCCGCGGGAATGAGAATTATTGGTGTTTTTGAGGGGGCTGTATCACATGAGGAAAGAAAAAAAATAAAAAAAGAGGCTGATGGTTTTATTTATGATTTCTCAATGGAGTCTCTTGAGAAAGCCGGGAAAAACTTGATTTAAAGTCTGTACATAGCAGACCTCTTGCGAAATTCCTCATCTATACCAATATCGCTCTAAAAAAATATTTCATTCAATACTTATTAACGCTTTCGGCGTTTAAAAGACAAAACGCGTTTCGCTAAAATATTGAATAAAATATTTTTTTGCTGAATTGACGTAATTTTATAATTTCGCAAGAGGTCTATTACTCTAAAATTGAGAAGTTTTACAATTTTATTACTTTTTTGAAAATCACCTTGTTTGACTTTGACTTTTATCCGTAACAGTTATATAATTAAAATAATCTAAAACAGACTTATGAAAATTTTATTAATGATTTGGGAGGTATTGTATGAAAACAATTATGGCAAAACTTTTGAGCTTTGTTTTTCTTTTGAACACTTTAATTTGTGGTGCTTCTTTTCAAAATACTTTTGCCGCCGATGCTTTTAACTTTCAATGGAATAAAGAAAGTATTTTGGATAATGGTCTCAATATTGTGGGAAAAAGCAATAATTATGAGGATGTTTTCCTATGGTGGGACCTTGGAAAAAGAAATGGCGGAAATTTTGACAAAGGTACATATACGTTAAGTTATAATATACAAGACGGAAAGCGTGTTGACTTTATTGTTGAGAAAAGCGCCGCTAACGCTGTTGTTGAGTATAAAGTCTTTGACTACGCCAAAAATGATTATATTTCTGTCGCTGACACACTTTTTCAGGTTTACAGCGATACTCAGGGAATGTATGTCTCTCCTACAGCGGACAATTTTCCTAATGTGTCTGAAAACTATGGTATTGTTTATGGAACTGACGGAAAACCTGCCGGTAAAAGCGCTAAGTTTAATATTACTCAAAGTACCGGCTTCGCTTTTAAATTTGATAATAAAACCGTTAAGTTTCAATGGGTAAAAGGCAGTGATAATGATGTTATGTATTTTGTTACGGACGGAGTGACGCAGGGTAATATATTTGATTTTAACCTTGACCTTGATATAGACGGTGAGCCTAAGTATTCTAACGCTTTGCAGGTATTTACTGGTATTAACGCTTCTTCTTTCTCATCTACGCCTTACGCCAATAACAGAAAAAATGAGATTGACCATACCACAAGACCTTATATTGATGATGACCCGGGTTCCGAACCTGTTGAGCTTGTTTTGAGCGTTGATATGCCAAAGACTTGGGATGATACTTTTAAAAAATTTGTTTACACCGACCCATCCGCTGTAAGCAATTTGGATAAGGCGTCTCTTATTTTGAATCTTGGTCATAATGATGATAAAAAGAAAATTCAGGTTACTATAGATGATATTTATGCCGCTGATATAAATAGCGGTGTAAGTTGTTCGACAGCCGGCGGCGGTACGGCGACGGCTGAGAGAAACGATGATAATACGGCTGTTTTGATTAATATTAAAAATCTTCAGCCCGGGGTTATTTATAATCCTGTTGAGGTTTCTTTATATAAACCCAATAACTCAAGTTTTCTCGCTGACAGTACTCATATTGACCATGGTGTTGTTTATACTTTCCCTGTATATACTCTTGAGGCGCTTTCGGCTGACCAGTATTATCTTAAAATTCAGCCTTTTGAGGGTTATAAGGGATATTATACCGTTTATTCGGGAGCGACCGCCGGAACATTAAGCTCATGGGCGGAGGTTGAGGACTCTAAAGGCGGTACCGACCCTATCTATGTTCCTGTAAATATTAACGCTGTAAATAAACAAACCCAGTTTTTTAGGGTTGAGTTTGCTTTCACCCCTCCCGACTCCACACCAGGTACAAGTCAAAGACGATTGACTTCTCAGATTCTTAAATATACTCCTTTTGAGTCTGATGTTGTAATAAGTACACCAGGTAACTTTAAAGTGCTTTCAGCTGAAATTGTTCCTTCTATTGAGGGCGCCACAACTGAAAATCAGCTTATTATGGATTTGCAGTGGGATATGGCGTATGAGAATGTGCTTAAAAATCTTGTGAGCAATAACGGCGGCGCTATTGATGTTTTTTATGATTTTAACAGAGGTAATGTCCCTTATGATGAGAATGAGCTTAAGTTTTCTCAAATAAAACTTCATATTACTCTTAATGGTGATGTTATTGATATAGAACCTTCGGTTGTTGAGGGAGACGCTGAGATTGAGAAATTTGAGTGGGATTCTTATGAGGTGCTTATCGGAACAACCCGCCAGACTGTTATAAGGCCTATAGTCACATTTAGACTCCCGACAGCCCCAAAGGCTGACAATAATCAGATGTTCCTTTATCCTAACGTCTATTTCTTGAATTTTGGCGGACATTATATGGATAACACAACTTATGTTACTATACCAGATTCGCTTTATGATGATGTTACTCTTGATGACGCTGTTGATTATGATGTTCCTCAGCCTCAGAATGTCAGAGTTATCACAACAGGAGATTTGGCTGTAGGAAAGACTTCATTTACTGTTGACTGGGATACATTTGATATAGATGACAGAAACAGCTCTATTTATCAATATAGAGTAAAAATGCTTAATTCCAGAAGATTTGATTTTAATGATGAGTCTATTAAGTTTAACGCTTATATAACTCAAGATAAGAGTGCTTTTGATAAACTTATTCAGCTGGATAAGGACAGAGATTCTATTACGGATACTTTTGCCGGTATTATTAAAGAACACGATTTTGAGAATAAGAGGGCTGATGTTGGTGTTGACGCCTCTGTTCTTAAGGATTCTGACGGAAATATCCTGCGCGATGATTTGAGAAACAATAATATCGTTAAAATCAGTAATATTATGCACGCGCCTGATTTGGAAAAACAGATTCTTCCTTTTACGGGGCTTGATAAAAACCAAGCTTATTATGTTGTTTTGGAAACCGTTGTTATTCCTTATGATACGGAAAAAGAGATTTATTTGCCTGATGAGGAGGATATTTCATCTTATTCCGCTATTGTGACAGCGACTACTTTGCCTGATGAGGATGTTCCCGGGCCTGAAAGCAATTATCCTGAGGCTCCCGAGAATTTTGATAAAGATGAGATTAATTTGAACAGTGTTAAACTTTTGTGGGACAGAGTTATTGATTCTGAGGAATATCCTAACAGCTCTATTGAGTATCAGTTTATAAGAATTAACGGTAAGCAGATGGAGGAAAATATACGCGCCAGCAGAAAACCTTATGAGGAAACATGGAATGATGTTAAGAGCGATGTTTCTATCGCCGGATGGCAGACTAAAAATGACAGTATATATAGATTTGACGGAACTCATTTTTCGTCAGCCCCGGCTGAGGAGGGCGCTTTTAATTATAGTACGTCTGACCCTGTTAAGAATATTTTGTATGACAGAACCCTTAGCCCAAATCAATTATATTTCTATTATTTGAGAGCTATGAGGGTTGTTGACGGAAAGCCCGTCTCTTATTCTATTTGGGTGCCTCTTTCCGTTACGACAACTCCTGTTGAGAATCCTTATAATCTTAAGGTTGAGAGGAATGTTAAACATGATAAGGAATATCAGGCTGTTATAAGCTTTGATACTCCGTATTTTGATATATCTCTCCTCGGCACCGAATATGAACTTCAGTACGCTATTAAAAAAGATACGGATTTATGGGGCGAACCCATTACTATGAACCCTGAGAATCTTAAGTCAAGCCATTCTGAAAACCCTGACGGAACATTACATTTTGTTTATACAGTGAGCGGGCTTGAGCAGGGACAACTATATTTCCTGAAGGTTAGAATACTTAACAAAACTCTTAACGAGGCATCTATTTATTCTAATGTTGTTCAGACAAGAACAAATGTTGACCAAGTTGACCAGGATAAGAAAGAGGAAATTGAGGGTTGGATTGACAGGTATAAAGAACTTCTTGAGGAGCTTCTTGATGACCCTTATTGGATTCTTGAGGATACTACGGCTAATACTGTTGTGTACTATAGACCTCAGCATTTTGGAAATGTTATAAATGAGTCCACGGGAGGGGTTATTAATCTCGCTGTGGGAGAATATGGGGCGAAGAAAGTTTATTATATTCCCGCGACCGCTGTTAAACAGGCTTATGACGCTAACAAAGGATTTAAGGTAAGCTGGAAAGACGCTGATGTTATTGTTGGGGCGAGGGCTGTTGACCCGGCTCTTAATCAGGCTATCAGGCAGGTTCTCGACAGAATTGATTATAACAATGTTGAAGACTATTTTGTTAAATTGACGGCTTATTTTAATCCGGTTTCTTATACTATTGATGGGGTTGAGCCATTGAGTCCTATTATTAACGTTCAGGTTGACGCTGTTGGTGTTGATGAGGATATACTTGAGTGGGATAACGACAGGCTTGATGATATTATTGAATGGATTGCGGACCAGATTGAGGAAGATTATGACGATATTGTTGATGAGATAGAAGATTCTGATAAGGATGAGGAAATGGTTAAATATATTAAAGACCTTGTTGAGGACTTTAATGATGATGTGTATGAGGAGTTTCTTGACGACCTTGACGACATAGTTGATAGAACTTATGCATCAGATGAACTTGAGTCCAGCATTATTATCGCTTATCCTGCAAATCAGGGAACTAATGTATCCGCTAAAAGACAGGTTAACGGAGTTTGGACGGGTGTTTCTGTTTCTGACTATATGGGTAAAAAAGCTGTTTATACTAAAAATCCGGGTACTTATGTGTTTATTGGCAGGGCTGTGATTATTCCCGGCATTTCTGAGATTCCAAATGGGCAGGTTATCACAAATATTGTCGCTAAATATGGACTTGAGGATTTTCTTGGAAAAGGTACGGCTCTTAATGTTAACGCTCCTCTTACCAGAAACGCCGCTCTTAATTGTTCGGCGAGAATCGCGGGCGCTCCTCAAACGGCTGACCCTATTGTTTTCTTTAGCTCTAAAGGAGTTAATCTTCTTGTTAAGAGCAAAGAGGGCAACTCTACAAATCAAGAGGGTGTTTATTTGGCTATGACGGCTTATTTGACAAGAACAAACTCGAAGCTTGAGGCTGTTCAGATTAGAAATTTTGCCGCCACAAGCGGAATTAATGGTATACAGCCTATTTATAAAAAGAGTATTCAGGCCGCTTTTGAGACCGGGATTTATACTAACTCCGGAATGAACCCTTCCGGAATTATGACAATAAAAGATTATTTACAAATGCTTGGCAATATGTCCGCCAAAGCTAATCTTTAAGGAGGAGTTTTATGAGAAAAACCAGACTTAAGAGATTTATTTCTCTTTTGATTTCATTTGTTATATCTGTTTCCTGTATTACTCTTAACTTTGAGAGCGTTTTCGCTAACCTTCAAACCCACGTTAGAGCACTTAATATCAGAGTTATGCCATCGACGGGAAATGTATGTAATATTAACTTATCTTGGACAAATCCTCAGTGGTCTACAGCGGCTGATAATAACGCCACTAATGGACAGGATATTCATGAGCCTGAGGGATTTAGGGTTATGGAAAGAAATTTGACTAAAGGGGATACAAATTTTACAAATGTCTCCGGCGATATGGAGGGCGGTAATCTTAATACCGCCACTATCGCTAGAAATCTGATTACGGGCAGTCTCTATTTGTATAGAGTTATTCCTTTCCATAAACATAGTTATTTTAGAGACGATAATACTTTGGATATTTTGGAGGCGCCTTATGACAGCTCCTCTCCTGAGGAAGTTTTGTTTATGTCTGACCTTCAGGTTAACGCCAGTGGTTCCGGAAATAATCTTACAGTTACTTGGGATAATCCTATGTTTAATAACAGAGATATTTTTTCCGGATATAGAATTTATTATCAAAGAGGCGGAACAAGTGTTACAAATTTTAATAATTATAAAGACGTTAGTATTGATAATGAGGACCTTGTAAGGTCTAATGATGATATTAGAGAGGGTGTCTCAAGGCTTACTTATACTTTTTATGACGCTTCTCTCGCTCAGAGTGAAATATACGCGGTTAAGGTTGAACCTTTGTACAAAGGCTCTGAGATTAGAAAACTTACTAATTTGAGCTACGCCGAAATTATGATTAATGATACTAACTATAAAATAGGTTTTAACGCTTACGGAACAAATGAGTATAGAACTAACGACGCTTATATCGCTGTTCCTCTTGAGATTCTTGAAAATGGAAAGGACTATCTTAATCTTCATTGGTGGGGACTTTCAAACACTATGGGAAATATTGAGAGAATAGAGGTCTATAGAGGTCCGTCTGAAGATGATATCGGAGTTAAAATCGGTACTATTATGTCAACACAGGCTGTTTATGTTAATTATTGGCAGATTGATAAGCCTACAGATATAACGTATTATCAGCTTAGGATTTTTATTGAGGGTATGGAAGTTCCGGTTACTTCGGAAATAGCCGTATATGACCCTAATATTGTGAATATTACCCCTAATAAACCCAGATTGTTCGCTGAGGTTAATCAAACAGAAACCAGAAACACTATTGACGCTTATTGGACTGTTTTTATGAGATATCCTTATACAGATAGTGAAAGTGAGTTTGCCGGACCTGATGGCATGTATATTGATACTAACGTTAAGTATGATTTGTGGGTTACTGATAGTCTCGCTAATCTCCAAGACCCTAATCTGCCTAAAATACTTGATTCGGTTACGCCGGCTCAGCTTACTCAGGAAACTCTTGAGGGTGTGAGTTCGCCTGTATATCATAGCCCCGTTACAACATATGTGACCAGAGACTCGCAAGGCGGGTACGCTACTGTGGATTTGGTTCAAAATAAGGTTTATTACTTTAAATTGGTTGTTTCTAAGCCTGTTCCTTTAGGTAATGACCTTACGGCGCAGCCGGCTTACGCGTCTCAATATTTTCCCGCTTTGGGAAATATCGCTACACCTCAGTCCCTCAATAAACCTCCTCTTAAAATAAGACAGGACGAAGAGGGAAACGATATGATTACAAACAACTCTATTGAGGTGGAATGGAGAACACTTTGGTATGAGGTTTATGATGATAAAACTGATTCGTGGTATTCCAGAGCTTCTGTTGATAACTCGGTTGTTCATTTTGGTGATGAGACAACAACTTCAGGCGCTATTGATTTTTGTAATCAGACTAGTCCTGAAAGGGTTAGAGATGTCTTTAAAAACGCGGGTCTTTCTGAGGATGACGCTAATCTTCTTCCTATAAGACAGGTGAATTTGAACGAGAGTGACATAAAATATGAGATGCTGTATCTTCCATATAAAGAAATCTCTGAAATTGACGGAGGGTATGAGAAGTATCTTGAGCAAATTATGCAGGGCGAGGACGCCGGCTGGCAGGAAATTACTCCTAACTTTATTTCTGATACGACTGCCGCTTATAATATTGTAGGGTTGGATAAAAATACCACTTACGCTATTATTATAAGACCTTACAGAATTGTTAACGGCGGGCAGAAAGACGCTTATCCCGCTTATATTATGGGTACAACTTTGCCTGATGATGTTCCTATTGTGATAACTCCTACGGTTCCTGTTTTAGAGGAAGATGCTGTTGATGATATGTCTATTACCGTTAAATGGAAGACAGATGAGAATCTTCAGTATGAACTTGTGTATAGTCTTGATTTGCTTGATGACCCTTCTTCCGGTAATATTATTAATATGGAGGAAATTATTAAAAACGGTGAGATAAAAACAGAAGAGGATGTTAAAAAGCTTTTTTATAGAATAAGAGGACTTATGCCTGAGACAGGTTATTATATATGGATTAGGGCGAATGCCCCGAATGACGGAAATCCTATCTATTCCGCTTGGTCAAGTCCAATCTATGTAATTACATCTCCTCTTGGAAAGCCTGATATTCCTGATGGTCTTGGTCTTATCGCCAAGAATACATTGAATATTTTAAACAGGGGAAATAATACAAATTATTCTCAGCGCGCGGGAGATTATGTTATTCTTGAGTGGAACAGAAATGAGGATGACCTTGGGGAATCTCCGGCTGCCGCTGTTGCCGGCGAGAGTTATGAGGTTTTCGCTCATCCCGATGTTCAGGCGACAATCGCGGTGAAATTAAATAAACTTGTGGCTAATACTGATTATTACGCCAGAGTTAAGGCAAGAGTTAATGTTACTGTCGGCAATGACGGTTCGAGAGAAAAACATTTTACTTATATTTTGCAGTTTTCTCCAAACAGGGATTTTAAAGACGCTTTGACTATTGTTATTCCTGAAGGGCCGGCTGATATTGAGGAGGATTCTTTTACAAAAGAGTCTGACTGGAGTTCTCCCGTGAGAATTAAAGCCGGTAAAACTCCTGATGAGTATGACGGGGATATAGTGGATTCTCATTATCCTTTGCCTGATGATGACTTTGAGTATATATACGATGGTTTTACAAATACTTTGACTTATCGTTTTCGCTCTGATAAAGAGGATATGGACGGTCTTGACGACAACTTTGTTGACCAGAGATTTATCTCTACTCTGCTTAATAAGCAGCTTTATGAGTTTGAGGTGGATTTGACTTATTATAATAATTATACAATTAAAAACAGGGTTATTGAAATTCCTTATTCTATTATGGAGGCTTTTGGGGAACACGATATTACTCTCTATTTTAAGGCCGATAATGTTACATTTGGTTTTTCTCCCGATTTTGTGAGAACAAATGAGATTAACAGTCTTCCCGGATATGGAAGAGGCGCTTCCGTTAAGATTACGGCCGCCGCTAATCCCTCTGGCATACCTTTGATTGGGTATGGACAGACATATATATCACCGGCGCAAAAGCTCTCTGTTGATATTGTTACTCCTGAAAGAACGGTTAATTTGAAACAGTTCTATAAGCCTGTATCTGTTGGTATTAAGCTTAATGACAAGTATAGTTTTCAAGAAACAAATGTCGGAGCCTACTATGATACGGATTTGACAACGGAATGGCAGAGATATGATAGTTTTTATGACGAGATTACAGGTACGTTTATCGGAAATACTAAAAATCCGGCTTCTTTTTCAGCGATAAGAAAAGCCGCTCCGAATATAGCCAGTAATGACGCTGACGCTGTTAACGCTCTTGTCGCTATAAACAGCAGAATTGCCATTACCGATATGAAAAGCGTTAAACCTAACGCGCCTGTCTCCACAGTTCAGTTTAATAATGTCGTTTCAGCTGTCGCTAAGGGAAGTAAGGATGTTGCTGTTAACGGTGCTTTGCCTGATGAGGATTATAAGGCTCTCTCAAGGAAAGGTATGGTTATGACTACTCCTACCGTGTCAAGAGAAGAGGGTATTAATATTCTTGTAAGGCTTTATGAGACGAAAACAGGAAGAAAGGCGACTTATACTCCGCTTAATCTTACGCTTTATACTGATATCTCAGACGCTGAACAGAAATATCAGGTGGCTCTTCTTAAAGCGGGTGACCTCGGTTTCTATGGAAACACATATGGCGCCAGACCGAAAGATACAATGAGTCTCGCTGACTTATTATATATGGTTGATATTATTATTAGAGACAGTAATTTATAAATATAAAAATAAAGCCCACGATTTTAAAAAAGAAAGGTTAGTGTTTGTGTTATGGATATGAAACAGGCTATTAATAAGGTCGTTAAGGGCGGAAACTTGACTTTTGGTGAGGCTGAAGATGTTATGCGTCTTCTTCTTGGAGGAGGCGCTACTCAAGCTCAAATTGGAAGTATTCTTACCGCTTTGCGTATGAAAGGGGAAACCCTTGATGAAATTGTTGGATGCGCTGCAGTTATGCAGGAACTTGCTGAGCATTTGGAGGTGTCTTCCGATAATTATATTGACTTTGTTGGTACAGGCGGGGATGGTACAAATACTTTTAATATTTCTACAACAGCGTCATTTGTCGCCGCCGGTGCTGGTGTTAAAATCGCTAAACACGGAAACAGGGCTGTTTCAAGTAAAAGCGGTTCTATTGATGTTCTTGAAAGTCTTGGAATTAATGTTATGCTTGAGGCTGAGCAGGTTAAAAAATGCTTTGAAAAAACAGGGGTTGGTTTTATGTTCGCTCAGGTTTTTCACAAAAGTATGAAGAATGTTGGTCAGGCAAGAAGAGAAATGGGTATGCGCTCTATATTTAATATTATCGGACCTTTGTCAAATCCATCAGGGGCTAAATCTCAGCTTATCGGGGTGTTTAGTCCTGAACTTACTAAAACTTTCGCACAGGCGATGAAAACTATGGGTGTTAAACGAGCTTTAGTTGTGAACGGTGAGGACGGTATGGATGAAATTACTACCACGTCTCAGACTTTTGTCGCTGAGATTAAAGATGATAAAATTTTGGAATATAAAATCGCTCCGGAGGATTTTGGATTTGAAAGAGTTTCTAAAGATTTGCTTGTTGGAGGAAACGCTTCTGAAAATGCTGATATTACTCGGGCTGTTTTGAAAGGTGAGGATAAAGGAGCAAGAAGAGACATTGTTTTATTTAACGCGGGAGCGGCTATTTATGTCGCCGGTTTGGCGGATTCTGTTAAAGAGGGAATTGTTCTTGCTGAAAAATCTATTGATAATGGAAAGGCGTTTTCCAAGCTTTGTGAGGTAGCTGAGTTTACACAGAATATTTAGATAATAACCCCCTTGAGTCTGAAGCAGGGACTCAAGGGGGTTATTTGATATTTTAATAATTTTAGACAGATTCTTAGACATTTTTATATTGGCAGAAATTTTTTTGTTGACCAAAATTTTATTATGTCCTTAAAATAATCAACGAATGTTTTTCTTTTGATTGAGGTTTTGGCTATTAGGTCGATTTTGGCTATGGGGGTATTATTTATGTATACTTCAACAAAGCCTAATGTGTCTCCCTCTGTTATTGGGGCTGTTATTTCATTTGGTATGTTTTTTATTATATTTATTTTTTCGCTGCCATCTTTTTTTACACAGACTTTTAGTCCGTCTTTTAACAGCAGTTCAATTTCGGATTCGTCACTTTTTAATACTTTTATTTTTCCGGCAGATTCGTTCTTTTTTAAGGGAGTCTGATATTCATAGTTTTCAAAGCCGTATTTTAGTATTTTTTTTGTATCTGTCCATTTTTGCTCTTTTCCCTTGTTTCCCCAGCCACTCGCTAAAACTACGCTTATAAGCTGTAAATCTCCTTGTTTTGCTGAACCCACAAAACAATGTCCGGCTTTTCCAGTAAAACCCGTTTTTACTCCGTTCGCTCCGGAAAATTCTGATAAAAGTCTGTTTTTATTTATTATTGAATATGTCTTTTTATCGCTTTTGAATGTTATATTTTTTGTTGTTATTATTTCTCTGAAAGTTTCGTTTTTTAGAGCGTAGCGGGTTATTAAAGCCATATCATATGCTGTTGAGTGATGGTCGCCGGAATCAAGTCCGTTTGGGGTTTTGAAAACGGTGTCTTTCGCTCCTATCTCTTTTGCTTTTTTTGTCATCTCAGAACAAAAGTTTTCAACGCTTCCGCCTATGTGTTCCGCTATCGCTACCGCCGCGTCGTTTGAGGACTGCATCATTAAAGCGTATAGTAAATTTTTTAATGATATTTTTTCGCTTTTTGTGAGCTTCATTTTTGTTGGGGGCGCTGACGCGGCCTTTTGAGAGGCTATTACTGTATCTGAAAGATTTCCGCGCTCTATCGCTGTTATCGCTGTCATTATCTTTGTTGTGCTTGCCATGGCAAGGGGAGTTTCACTGTTTTTTTCCCAAAGGACTCGTCCTGTCTCATAATCTATTAATACAGCTCCTTTCGCTCCTATCTCTGTCGGCTCTGTTTTTTTTTCCGCTTGCTTGGCTTTTATGTCTGTGGTAAAATTTATTGGGACTATTGTAAGTATTAGTATCACTAATATAATTTTTATTCTTAGTTTCTTTTTTATCATATATATCCTCTTGACTTTTTTATTGATATAATAATATATTTTTATGTACGGTTTTTTATGAGAGTTTTGGGTCAAGTTTTGGATAAAATAATTTTTAATGTTTTGGAGGTTTTTATGATTGTACGACTTCAGAAGTATCTCGCTAAAGCGGGGGTTGCATCAAGAAGAAAATCGGAGGAGTTTATTCTTAATGGGAGAATTTCCGTGAATGGCGTGGTTGTTAATGAGCTTGGTTTTAAAGTTGATGAGGAAGCGGATATTGTTGAGTTTGATGGAAAAGAAGTCAGGGAAGAAAAAAGATTTATTTATATCGCTTTTAATAAACCTGTTGGCTGTGTCACAACTGTTAGAGACCAGTTTGGAAGAAAAACAATTTTGGACTATGTTAAAAATATTGAGGAGAGAATTTATCCTGTCGGAAGACTTGATTATGACACATCGGGGCTTCTTATTTTAACGAACGATGGTGACCTTACTTATAGATTAACTCATCCGAAGCATAATGTGGATAAGACTTATATTGTGAAAGTTGATAGAGTTCCATCGAAAAAAGCTATTTCGGAGTTTGAGAAAGGAATTGTTATTGACGGGTATAAAACCGCTCCCGCTAAAATTAACGTGATTAAAAAGTTAGAAAAGGGAGCGGTCGCTGAGATTGTTATTCACGAGGGAAGAAATAGACAGGTTAGAAAAATGTGCAACGCTGTTGGCTGTAAAGTTTTGTCACTTAAAAGAATCGCTATAGGCAATCTGGTTATTGGAAATCTGAAAAAGGGAGAATATAGATATTTAAACGAAAATGAGATTCTATATTTGAAAAATCTATAAAGAAACATTATACAATAGGAAATAAAAAGTAAAATATCTTCACGGCAAAAAATATTGTTTTTGCCGTGAAAATTTAATATTTTTCAGCGAAACGCAGTTTCGCGTAAAAGTTTTTGTCAAACTTTTTTCAAAAAGTTTGTGGAGTTTGAGGCAAAGCCTCAAGGTTTTAATTTTTTTTATCTTTAAGGTTTTTTAATCTTTTTTAAGCCTCAAGACTTTTTGAAAGATTTATCATCTCTATCGCTGAGAGGGCACAGTCGTAGCCTTTGTTTCCCGCTTTTGTTCCGGCGCGCTCGATTGCCTGTTCTATGTTTTCTGTTGTTAAAACACCAAATAGAACGGGTATATTCGCTTCAAGAGATACGTGAGCGATTCCTTTTGAAACTTCATTGCATACATAATCGTAGTGGGTTGTTGAGCCTCTTATTACCGCTCCAAGACAGATTACCGCGTCGTATTTTTTTGAGAGAGCGAGTTTTTTCGCTATTAACGGAATTTCAAACGCACCCGGAACCCACGCTAATGATATATCATCATCTTCCACACCGTGACGCTTTAATCCATCTACAGCTCCGGCGATTAATTTTGATGTTATAAATTCGTTAAATCTTGACGCTACGAGAGCTATTTTGGCTCCGTCGGCTATCATATTTCCTTCTAAAATTTTCATTGTATTATTCCTCCGTTTTTGTTATAATGTTATTTTGTGTTTTCTACTTTTTCAAGGTCTTCAAGGCTTTGTTCTTTCTTTTCGGCGTTTTCTGATAAAAGCTCGCAGAATTTAACAAGTTCCGCTTGAGCGAAATATTTATCAGAAAACTCATCGTTAAAGTAGAACCAAATTAAGTCGCTGTCCTCAAGAATAATCCAATCCGCCATATCTTGAACGGCGTATTTTGGAATGTCATTATAACTTTCCTGCCAATTTCCGAAGTAAGCGAATTTAGATGATGGTTCGACAGAAGCGTATTCATAATTGAAATGCCTTAAAGTTCTCATAAGAAATGACGCTATTTCATAGTTTTTAATGTTTCTTTCGGGGTTGAAATTTCCATTCTCGTCTCCAAGAGCGATTCCCATTTCTTTAGCCAATCCTACAGCGTTTGAATAATCGGTGTTTTTGTCAATATCAGGGAAATTGTCCTTTGACTTTCCCTCAAAACCGGCGGCTCTCATAAGCAGGGCTATGAAATCTCCTCTGGAGATATGATTAAAGTCATTTTCTATTGTTTTATTAAAATCTTTAGAGGAAATTACATATTCTGAGAGAGGTATATCATTTTCGATAACCGCCGCCGTAAAAAGCCCCGCTATATATTCGGCTCCCAAATGACTGAAATGAGTGTTGTCAAGTCCTTTTGAGGGGTCTTTATAAAAGGCGTGGAGAGGCTCGGCAAAATAGTTCATTTGTGTATACGCTTCTTGTGTGATTTTTGTCATATCTGCGAAATACACATTTTCCTCTTTAGCAAGGGCTCTTACAGCGTCGTCATAAAGTCCGTGACTGTCGGCTGTCTCTCCGTATTCGTCAAATTTTCTTCTTGAAACGGGAGATATTAAAATGGGAATCGCTCCCTTTTCACGCGCGGGCAGAATATAGTTTACATAAAGAGAGTTTTTAAAACTTCCATCTGTATCTTTATCTCCCTCAGGATTTGTGTATCTTGTTTTTAAATCCTCCTCAGATTTATCTTTCTCGTCGTTGTGACCAAACTGAATGAGAAGAAAATCTCCCTCTTTTATGTTGTCAAAAAGTTTTTTGTAGTTTTCTTCCGATGTGAAGCTCTTTGAACTTCTTCCGCCAAGAGCTAAATCAACAACTTTCGCTTTGGGACTTAAAAATTTTGAGAGATACATTCCCCAGCCAGCCCTTGGAATGGCGTAATTCTCATCATAGCCGTATTCGCAGGCTGTTGAGTCACCGACTATATATACTGTTGTTTCTTTGAGCTCGCCGTCTGTTTTGATATCCTTGCCGATCATATATTTTATGAACTTCTCGAAAGAGCATTCAAATCTGTCATAATTGGAAGATTCTGTTGTCATAGTCAGTATGGAACGGTTAAATATATTATCGGCAAGCTCATTTACAACTGGGTTATTATCCTCAAAGTTACTGTTTTCCTCGGCGTAAACGGGAACAGAAAAAAGCATATTCGCTGCCATACACAAACTCAGTCCTTTGTATAAAAATTTTTTCATAGCCTAAAACCTCCTTTAATAAATTTTTATAAATTAAGTTTTTATAAATTAAGTAAATGCTCCATTTTTTCTTTTTTTGTTCTTAAATAAAACTCATCTGTTGGTTTTGGAGGCATTTCTATTGGAACTCTTTCTGTTACTTCCATTCCGTAGCCTTTTAGACCAGATATTTTCTTTGGGTTGTTTGTCATTAGTTTTAGCTGTTTTATTCCTAAATCGGAAAGAATTTGGGCACCGATTCCATAATCTCTAAGGTCGGGGGCAAACCCTAATTTTACGTTCGCCTCAACAGTGTCATAACCATTGTCTTGAAGCTCATACGCCTTTAATTTATTTATAAGACCAATTCCTCTGCCTTCTTGACGCATATATAAAAGAACGCCTCTGCCTTCTTTTTCGATTTGTCTCATCGCGGCGTCATATTGTTCCCCGCAGTCACATCTAGCCGAGCCTAAAGCGTCGCCTGTTAGACATTCTGAGTGTACACGGCATAGAACAGGTTTTCCGTCGGTTATATCACCTTTTACAAGAGCGACGTGGTGTTCTCCGTTTAATTTGTTTACATAACCGTATATTGTGAAATTACCGTATTTTGTGGGCATTTTGGCTTTGGCGGCAAGTTCCACGAATTTTTCGGATTTTATTCTGTAGGCTATTAAATCTTCTATTGTTATTATTTTTATTCCAAATTTTTTTGAAAACTCTAAAAGGTCGGGAACCCTTGCCATTGTTCCGTCATCTTTCATTATCTCACATATCGCTCCGGCGGGTTTTAAGCCGGCAAGTCTGGCAAGGTCGACAGCCGCCTCAGTGTGACCTGTTCTCCTAAGAACTCCTCCTCGTTTTGCCTCAAGAGGAAAAATATGCCCCGGACGACGAAAATCGGAACCTTTCACATTATCATCTACAGCCATTGTTATTGTCTTTGAGCGTTCAAAGGCTGAAATTCCCGTTGTTGTGTCTTTGTAATCTATTGATACCGTAAAGGCTGTTTCGTGGTTGTCGGTATTATGCTCGACCATCTGGGGAATTTTTAATTTATCAAGTATTTCGGGAGAGGCTGGCATACATATAAGACCTCTAGCGTTTGTCGCCATAAAATTTATCGCCTCGGGAGTGGCTTTCTCAGCCGCTACAATTATGTCGCCCTCGTTTTCTCTGTTTTCATCGTCTATGACAATTATCATTTTTCCGTTTTTTATATCTTCTACCGCTTCGGGAATTGTGCTGAATTTACTCATTTTTTATCAAGTCCTTTCATAAATTTTTATAAAAATCCGTTTTTTGACAAAAAGTCTAAGTCTAGTCTGCTTGTTTTCTGTTGTTCTTGTTCGTTTTCCTTGAAAAACAGCATTTTCTCGACATATTTTCCAATTACGTCACATTCTATGTTTATGTTATCACCAATTGATTTTTGAAGAAGAGTTGTTTCCTCTTTGGTGTGGGGGATTATTGAGACAGAAAAATCTTTTTCCGTTACGGAGGCAACTGTAAGACTTACTCCGTCGAGAGCGACTGAGCCTTTATATACTATATATTTTAAAAGCTCCGGAGAACATTTGATTGTTATCCAAACAGCGTTATCCTCTTTTTGAAAATTTGTGATTTCTCCCAAACCGTCAACGTGACCGGCGACTATATGACCGCCGAAACGGCCATTAGCGCTCATAGCCCTTTCTAAATTTACATTGTCACCTCTCTGGATTTTCTTTAAATTACTATGACGAAGTGTCTCAGCCATTATATCAGCGTCAAAAAAATTGTCTGATATTTTTACAACTGTAAGACAAACACCATTTACGGCAATGCTGTCGCCAAGTTTTGTTCCTTTTGTGACTTCCTTTGCCTCTATTGTTATTATTGACGAGGCTATATTATGTTTTATGTTTTTTACTTTTCCTATTTCCTCTATTATTCCCGTAAACACTTTTTCACCTCGTAATACTGTATTCTATGAACAGGTCTTTTCCTATTTTCTCTATATTTTCAGGCTCAAGAATTACAGCGTTTTTTATTAAATCTATTCCTAAACCGCCAACGGGAGTTTTCGCCGCGGCTCCCCCGATAATTTTATGACCGATATAGACGTGAATTTTATTTACAATCCCTTCTTTTAAGGCGGTATAATTTAAGGTCCCTCCGCCTTCTAACAATACACTGTCTATGCCCCTTTCACCGAGAATTTTCATAAGAGCTTTTAAATCTGTTTGTTCTGTATTTGTATTTATTATCTCAACTCCTCTTTCTTCCAGTTCCTTTTTCTTGTTTGGGTCAATGTTTTTTCCGCAGGCTATTATTGTTGGAATTTCTTTAGCGGTATTCACGATATTTGAGTTTATGGGAATTCTTAATTTTGAGTCGCATATTATTCTTGTTGGATTTGTTCCATCTTTAATACGGCACGTTAGGAGAGGATTGTCGGAAAGAACAGTTCCTATTCCCGCCATTATTCCCATTACTTGATTTCTTGTCTCGTGAACGTGTATTCTTGAGGGTTCGTCTGTTATCCACTTTGAGTCGCCTGTCGCGGACGCTATTTTTCCATCGGCTGTCATAGCGTATTTCATAATTACAAAAGGGGTTTTATTTTTTATATAATGAAAAAAGATTTCGTTTAATTTTCGGCATTCTTTTTCAAGAACTCCTGTTATTACCTCTATCCCGTTATTTTTCAGAATTTGTATTCCTTTATTTTTTACTATTGGGTTGTCGTCAACGCAGCCTATCACTACTCTTTTTATTCCGCTTTTTATTATTATGTCGGTGCAGGGAGGGGTTTTTCCGTGGTGACAGCAAGGTTCAAGAGTTACGTACATTTCCGCTCCGGTTAAATCCTCTGAACAGTTTAGAATGGCGTTTCTTTCGGCGTGAAATCCGCCGTATTTTTCATGAAATCCGCCGCTTATTATTTTTCCATTTTTCACAATTACCGCTCCGACAAGAGGATTTGGATTTACTTTTCCTATTCCTTTTTTCGCGAGGTCAAGAGCGGTTCTCATATATTTTTCCATTTTTAACCTCCTTTTCGTATATTCGTTCGGAGTAAAAAAACGCCCCAAATAAACACTTGGGGCGTAAAAAATACTTAATTTATCTTCTTTCATCCGGACTTTACCGTCGGCTTTGGACTTTCACCAAATCAGCCAAAGAAACATCATGTAAGTATCAGTTTCAAAGGCTCGCAGGCTTTAACTGCCGGTAGGGAATTTCACCCTGCCCCGAAGATATACGTTATATTTTATATTATAACGCGGTATATTTGATTAATCAAGAGTGGGTTTAAAAAATTTTAATGTTTGCGGTAATTTTAGACAGGCTCTTAAGTTTATTTTGTTTCATTAAATGCTGAGGCTTTTCTTAAGAATTTTTTCAAATGAGAAAAAGAATATTGTTCCTGTTACTGTTGCCGCTGTGAAGTCGGCTATAGGTTCCGCCAGATATACTCCGCTTACTCCTAAGAATATTGGAAGTATTAATGCAAGGGGAATTAAAAGAAGTATTTTTCTTAGTATAGCCATAAAAAGCGATATTTTCGCTTGTCCAAGACCGATAAAAGTCGCTTGACAAGCCATTTGAACTCCAAAAGTACACATTCCGCATATGAATATCGGAAGATAGCTGTCTATTATATTTATTAGGTTTTCATCATTTGTGAATATTTTGGCGAATAATTTTGGGAAGAGTATTACAATTATTCCGGATATCATAGTCGCCGTTAATGAGAAAAACAGTATTGTTTTAAAAGTTTTTCTTATTCTTCCGTGATTTCCAGAACCAAAATTATAGCTTATTATTGGCTGTACTCCCTGGGTCACACCTTGTATTGGTATTACTATAAGCTGCATTACGCTTTGCATTACCGTTAAAGACCCAACGTAAAAGTCGTTTCCGTATTTTTTTAATCCGCTGTTTAAAATTATGATTATAAAACTTTCTGTTGACTGCATTATGAAAGGCGAAATACCAAGAGTCATAATTTTTTTTGCCGCGAAAAGTTTTAATTTGAAATTGGCTCTTTTTATTTGTATTAAGGATTTTTTTGACATTAAAAACCTTAATACCCATATGGCGCTTACTCCTTGTGAGGTTATTGTCGCCAGTGCAGCTCCCTTTATTCCAAGTCTAAAGATAAATATAAACACATAATCTAACACTATATTTAAAATCGCTCCTATTAATACGGAAATCATGGCTGTTCGAGCGTTTCCCTGACAGCTTATAAATGGATTTAGTCCAAGGGCTGTTTGGACAAAAATTGTTCCAATTAAATATATGTTTAAGTAGTCCTCGGCGTAGCTTATTGTGTTTTCGCTTGCCCCGAATTTATATAGAAGAGGGGTTTTGAATATCATAAAAAATAATGTAAGTGTTACGGAGAAAATGATAAGAAGGATAAAACCGCTGTTTAAGATTTCCTCGGCTTTGCTTTTGTCGTTTTTTCCGAGTTCTATCGCCGCCAAGGGCGCTCCTCCCATTCCGACAAAAGCGGCGAAAGCCGAAATCAGCGTTATTATTGGCAAGGAGACTCCAAGACCTGTTAGGGCTGTTAGTCCTACCTCGGGAATTTTTCCTATATATATCCTGTCGACTATGTTATATAATACATTTATTAACTGGGCTGTAACTGAAGGCAACGCTAAGTTTATAATTAGTTTTCTTAATGGCATTGTTTCCAGTTTATTGTCATTTTTTATATTATTCATAATAATCACCTTAAAAGTATTAGACCTGTTTAGTAATCTCCATAATAAAGCTTGACAAATCTTTTTCCGCCAGTCTTTGCCTGATTTTTTTGAAATACCGCTTCGAGTATTCCCGCAAAAATCAGGCCTCGGCTGACAAAAAAATCTTTTGTCAATCGTTATCATTTAGGTTACTAAACAGGTCTATTATAATACAGATATAATTGATAAGCAATAGATTTATTTCAAAACTTTACAGCAACTCCGATTGGCGAACATTTTTTCTTTATACTTCGAGTGATTTTTTTGAAACAACTTTAAACAAGGTCTATTTGACAATTTGGTGAAATTTACTTATAATTACACTATAATATATTTTTGATATGAAAGGAGTATTTATGGAAAATTTAAATCGACTGCTGGAAAGTACAAATGACTTTGTAAGCGGAGCGCCTCTTGTTATACTTATTTTATCTGTGGGGTTTTATCTTACAATAAGACTGGGATTTTTGCAGGTTTTTAAATTGAGTAAGGCTTTTAAATACGCTGTTTCCGATGAGGAAAACGGAAAAGGTGAGGTTACAAGCTTTGGGGCGCTATGCACGGCTCTTTCCGCCACAATTGGAACCGGCAATATTGTTGGTGTGGCTACCGCTGTTGTCGCCGGAGGCCCCGGCGCTTTGTTTTGGATGTGGATTGCCGCTTTTTTTGGAATGTCTACAAAATACGCCGAGGGGGTTCTCGCTGTTAAATATCGTAAAATATGCTCTGACGGGCATATTTTGGGTGGACCTTTTTATTATATAGAAAATGGTATGGGCAAAAAGTATAAATGGCTCGCTAAAATTTTCGCCGTGTTTTGCCTTTGCGTCGGGATTATGGGGATTGGGACTTTTACTCAGGTTAATGGCATAGCTAACGCTGTCAAAACGTTTTTTGACCCTAATAATTCTTATACTATTTCTTTGTTTGGAACGGATTATTCATATACTATTATTTTGACAAGTATTATCGCGGCGCTTTTGACAGGACTTGTTATAATTGGCGGAATTAAAAGAATTGCAAGAGTATCGGAATTTGTTATTCCAGTTATGGCTGTTACATATTTCGTATCTTGTTTTATTATTTTATGTCTAAATGGTGAAAAAATTCCGCAGGCTATTGGGAATATACTTGAAAACGCTTTTGACTTTAGAGCTGCTGCCGGAGGTACTGTTGGGGCTATGTTTATCGCTATGCAAAAAGGTATCGCCAGAGGTATTTTCTCAAATGAGGCGGGACTTGGAAGCGCTCCAATAGCTGCTGCCGCCGCGAGAACAAACGAGCCTGTTAGGCAGGGACTTGTGTCTATGACAGGAACTTTTATTGATACAATTATTATTTGTACTATGACAGGGCTTTGTATTCTTGTTACGGGCTCTAACGCTCCTGAGCTTGGACTTGAGGGGGTTGACGTTACTATAAGGGCTTTTGAGACGGGACTTCCATTTAATTCTGATATAAGTTCTTTTATTCTTATGATTTGTCTTGTGTTTTTTGCGTTTACAACTATTCTTGGCTGGAATTATTATAGTGAGAAATGCCTTGAGTATCTCTCTGAGGGAAATAAAAGGATTGTTGGATTTTATAGATATTTATATATATTCGCGGTGTTTATCGGCCCGTTTATGACAGTTTCCGCTGTTTGGACAACCGCTGATATTTTTAACGCTCTTATGGCGTTTCCAAATCTTATAGCTGTTATTTATCTCAGTAATGTTGTTATTAAAGAAACCAAGGAATATTTTTTTCGGGCAAAAAAATAAAGATTAAAAACAAAGATTTATAGCAGAACTGTTTAGCATAGTAATTCCACTTTAAAACATTATTGCTAAAAAATACTTTGTTGTGAGAGGAGTGTTTGAATGGAAATTGAAAAGGGTAAAAGTAAAAGGTATAAAATAACTAAAGGCAATAAAATTTATGAGAAAAATAAGACTATTAATGAGCTGGCTATGATTATTAAGGGGAGAGCCTCTTCTTCCGGTGTTTATGGAAAAATGTTTTTTGGCTCGGGTACGGTTTTGGGACTTTCGGATACGGGGGGTGATAAATATATTTTCGATTATATGGCTGAGGAGGATTGTGATGTTTTGGCGTATTATGTTGATGAGAATCATGACGCTGAACAAATTATCGCTGAAAATTCTCAGTTTTCAGGGCTTATGGTCTCTACTGTTACAAAACAAGCCGCTGCTTTGATTTCTGTTTATGATGATTTGAGCCAGCAATGCTCTGTTTTGTATGAAACATTGAGCGAAAATAAAGAGGAGTATATTAATTATTGTAAAAAGTTTTCCGTTATTCCCGGCGATATTGAGGAAATGTATATTCAGCCGGTTCCCGAGGCGGGTGAGCACGCCACTATTGAGATAATGGATTATTGTAAAAATCTTAATGAGATTTCTCTTGATAATCTTAAGAGCTTTTTTTCTTGTAACAGTAATGTTGCTTATTTTAATGTGCTTATTACAAGTAAACTTATTAAGGATTTGAATGACGCTGTTTTTGATATGCTTAAATATATACATAAATATAAAAATATTCTTGTCGGTGATGATAAAAATAATTTGTTTTATGGTTATTCTACCCTTGCTTTTGATGTTGGAAAAAAAGGTATTGATATTTCTGTGTTTTTGAGGGGAATTGACAAAATTAAAGACGCCGCTAAAGAAATTTCTTTGATTGACAAACAGGTTTTGGAAAACGCTGTTAAAAATCATCAGGACAGAATTGATTTGCTGTATAAGATTCCTGAAAATGAGGAGGCTGACGAAAAAGAGTTTAAGCTTCATATGAGCTATTCTAAAGATGAGATTGAAAAAGCGAGAGGAGATATTAAAAATTCTCTTAATCGTATTATGAGTTATACTGATTTTGATGATGAGAACAAAGATAAATTTACTCGAATTATTACGGCGTTTTGTAATCTTAAGGATAGGGGAGGTTCTGGTGATGACGCTGTGACAATCAGAAAACAGATTACAAAAACTTTTTATGAGATATATGAACAGGTATTTTTTAATTATGTTGACTCGGGAAAAAATGATACGATTGTTGAGATGTTCTTGAATTTTGGCTTTATGGATGAAAGGCTTGTTGATGAGCCGCAGGCTATTGACCTTTATTATATTAATAAGTCTACAGGTGATTCTAATGTTTTTATGATTAAAGACTGGCTTTTGGCGATTTATCGCGGATATGAGGAACCGTCTAAAAGTGAGTTTGATATCGACTATCAGGAGAATTTGAGGGAAATTAAAAAAAGCAGGCTTATGACTCCTGAGCAGGAAGTTAGATATCTTAATGACCAAAAGGGTAAAGTTATCTATGAAATTCAAAATATGTTTAGGGTTACTAATAAGGTTACGTCCGGAAGAGTCAGTACATTTTGTCCGGTTCTGTCAAAGCATACCTTATCAGATGATATGATGAACGCTTATGTGTCTCCAAAAAGAATTAACACGGTTATCGAGGATGTTATTAAAGTGGATTATTCCTTATTTTATAGGGAATGCCCTTATAGAAATGACGCCATTGAAAACCCTAACGAGCGTATTATGAAAGAAGTTAGACCATATTTTATTCTTATGCCTAACTTTGGTTCGAGATGTATTATGTGGCAGGATTTTGCTGGAAGAAAAAAAGATACTCCCGCCAGATTTGTTGTTCCGGCGTTCAGCCTTGAGTCTTTGAGCGATTTGCTTATCGCGGCTTTCGCCAGATTTAGATGGGAACTTTGCAAGGATATGCAGGGCGTTCGATGGAGTGATATTACTGTTAAGTCTCTTACCAGTGAGTATTATGACTATTTGCAGTTCTATAAGAAAAATAGGGAGCTTACTGAAAAGGCTAAAGAAAAGGTTAAACTTATTATTCAGAAAAAAGGAAATAATTTTAAAGAGGTGTTCGCTTATGACTATGCTCAATGGATTAATTATGAGTCTGAGGGTGCTCCGAGACTGAACTCTTACGCTAGAGCGATTATGTTCGCTTACTGTCCTTTTCCTAAGAAAATGAGAGAGCGATTCGCCGAAAACCCTATTTATTCTAAAATTATAACAATGTTTGAGAGGTCTTGTGAAAATAAAATAAGGCGCTTTGAAAACCTTAAAACATCTATTTTAAAGGCGAACGGAAAGATTGACGAGGACTTTGAGAATAATATTGAGTTTTATAAGATGTGAGTTTTGAGTTTTTCGGCATTGCGTATGAATTTTTTTGAATTTTTTGTTGTGATTTTTTTCCTTTTGTGGTAAAATAAAATGAAGAATTGTTTTTTGGAAAGGTTGTCTGGAAAATGCGTAAGGTTTTAATGATTGCTAATCAGTTTCCTCCTATGGGAGGGTCAGGAGTTCAGAGAAGTGTTAAGTTTGTTAAGCATCTTGGAAAGTTTGGATATGAGCCCATTGTTCTTACAAGAAAAGAAGATGGTATGCTCCTTAAAGACCAGACTCTTTTGAGAGATATTCCTGAGAAAACCGAAATTATACGCACAAATCCATTTGATTTTACTGAGTGGAAGTCTGTTTTTAGGATTTTTGGAAAGATTTTGGGGCTTAAGGTGCTTATTCCTGACAGTGCTTGGCTTTGGAGTGTTTTTTCTAGAAAGGCCGCCGTTAAGACTGTTTTGGAAAATGATATAAAAATAATTTATACGACAAGTGCTCCTTACAGTGACCATCTTCTTGGTTTGTATCTTAAAAGAAAATTTCCGCGTATTACTTGGGTTGCTGACTTTCGTGATGAGTGGACAAACAATCCTTATATATTGGACAACCCTCATTGGTGGTTCAGAACAAAAAAGGAAAAGAAAATGGAGAGTCAAGTGCTTAAAAACGCCGACGCTCTTATTACAAACACTCCTGTTATGAGAAAAAATTTTATCTCAAACAACGATATTGACGGAAAAAATTTTTTTGTTATTCCTAATGGTTATGACGTAGAAGATTTTGACAAATTTGATTTGACAAAACCGCAAACCGCAAGATTGACTCTTACTTATACAGGAGCTTTATATGGAAGAAGAAAGCCTGATACTTTTTTTAAGGCGTTATCTGAGCTTATTTTTGAAAATAAAATTGATGGCGGGAGAATTTCCGTTAATCTTATTGGAAATTATTATAAAGAAAAGCTTCAAGCTCAGATTGATTCCTTTTCTCTTACAAAGCAAGTTAATATTGTCGGATATGTTCCTCATGATGAGTGTATTAAAAGACAGCTTCAATCGGATGTCCTTGTACTTATTGAGGGAACGGGAAAAGGTTCTGACGCTTTTTATACAGGTAAAATATTTGAGTATATGAACACAAACAGACCTGTCTTGGCAATTTTGCCTGAAAACGGCGCCGCCGCTGAGCTTGTTCGAAAAACAAAAATCGGAGAGGTCGCTCACACTGATAATGTTGACGCGATTAAGAGGGTTATTTTAGATTATTATAATAGATGGTGTAAAGGTCGGCTGGATTTTTCACCTAATCGAATGGAAATTGAGAAATATGAGAGAAAAGAGCTTACTAAAGAGCTTGCTTCTGTTTTTGACAGATATTACCATTAACCTTTGGGGTGTGATTTTATAATGAAGATACTTCATTTTATAAGCGGAGGGGATACGGGAGGCGCTAAAACTCATGTTTTGACTCTTTTGCCGAGGCTTTTGGAACTTGGCGTCGAAGTTGAACTTCTCTGTATTATGGAAGGAATTTTTACAGAAGAGGCGCGGAAACTTAATATACCTGTCAATATTATTTTGCAAAAAAGACGATATGATATGACTGTTATTAAAAAAATCGGAAGGTTTATTAATGAGCGAGGATATGATATTGTTCATTGTCACGGCGCCAGGGCTAACTATATCGCGGCCTTTATAAGAAAAAAAATAAACGCTGTTATGATTACAACTTTGCATAGTGATTATAAACTGGATTTTAAGGATACCCTTTATAAACAAATAATTTACGCTCCTATTAACTATTTCGCGCTTAAAAGATTTAAGTATATTCTTACCGTTACGGAGGCTTTTAAGAATATGATGGTTAGGCGGGGATTTAGAGAAGATAAATTTTTTGTTGTTTATAACGGTATTGATTTTAGTGTTAAGCCTTCTTTTATTCCTAAAAATGAGTTTTTTGAGAAATACTCTGTTGATTATGATGAAAATAAAAAGTATGTTGGAATCGCCGCCAGACTTAACGCTGTTAAAGGTATTGATATTTTTTTGAAGATGGCTTTTGATATTTGCGGTAAGAAAGATGATGTTAATTTTGTTATTGCCGGAAACGGTGATGATTTTAATAAATTTAATTCTCTTATTAAGGAGGGCGGTTTTTCTGACAGAATCTTTATGATTGGTCATATTGATGATATTGACAGCTTTTTTAACGCTATTGACGTTAATATGCTCACGTCTTTGAGTGAAAGTTTTCCATACGCTTTGCTTGAGGGGGCGAGAATGAAAAAGGCTACGGTCAGCACAGGTGTTGGGGGAATTCCGGAAATGATTTTAAATGGAAAAACAGGATTTTTGGTTTCTCCTTATGATGTTTCTGATATGTCTGAGAAAGTTTTAAAACTTATTTCCGATGAGAATCTCGCCGGAAAATTTGGTCAGGCTTTTTTTGAACACGCCAGAAAAAACTTTTCTGATGTTAAAATGGCTGAGACTCACAAAAGTATTTATGAGAAAATTGTAAAGGAGAATGAAAAATGAGATTTATAGATGAAAAAGGCAGGTTGTTTGGAATTATTAATCCTGTTGATTTAATTGTTATTGTTCTTGTTTTGTCTATAGTTGGCGGAATTGGCTATAGGTTTTTATCCTCAATGCTGAATATGAGCGAAAACTCTCTTGAGGAGGAAAAAGAAGCTTATGTTACGCTTTACGCCAGTTTGCAAATTCCGGAGGTTGCCGAGTCTATTAAAATTGGGGACAGGCTTGTCGCTAATAATCAGTATACAGACGCTGAGGTTGTTGATGTTCAGGTTACTCCCGCGCAGTATGTTGACTCGAATTCTGAGGGAAAAGCCGTAAAATCGGAACATCCGCTATGGAAAGATGTTAAAATTGTTATAAAAGAAAAAATTAACGCTTCCGATGTTATTCTTAAAGTCAGTGAGCAGGAAGTCAGAGTCGGATATCCTTTTGTGTTTAAAACTCAAACTGTTGAGGCGAACAGTAAAATCAGGGCCATTGAGTTTAAAGACCCCGAATGATGTTATAACCTATGACTCGTGGGTTTTTTGATTTATTATGGGGGTGGTTGTTTATGCCGAATATTTTTAGAGGCAGTTTCTGCTGTGGTTTTACAGTTAAGTGCTGGGTCTTTTTCTCAAAAAGTTTTGAAAAAAGCGTTTTTAAAAAGATTCTTGGTGTGTTGCGCGTGATTTTTGGGAATAGCTGGATTGGGCGCGCTGTTAAAAGAAATTTTGATAAAGAGCCTTTATTTTTTAATTCTTTTCTTTACAGAGGTATAAGAGCTATTGGCCGGCCTTTTGGAAAAATCGCCGATGGGGTGAATTCGGTTATTGTAAGAATTTATCAAGGCTGTGTCTTAAAAAAGGCTGTTGATTTTGTTAAAAATGAAAGTATGACGGATAAGTTTACTTCTTTTGGTTTGTTTTTCATGACTATGGCTCTTTCTTTTCTTCTTTTCTCTATTTTGATGGGAATAAACTATGAAATAAGAATTTATGTCTCTTGGGGTTTGTTTTTTGTCGGAATAGCTGTTTTCTCAGCGGGAAGACATATTGACACCGTTAGACAAAGCCTTGTTTACAGAGCTTTTAAATATATGGTTGAGTTGGTGAGAATGTGAGAAATTATTCTGTTTGGATTTTATTGTTTTTTGGTATTGCCGCCGGATTTGCCGCCGTTGATTTTGGGGTTTTGGCTATTCTCGCTGTATTCGCGGTTCTATCGGTTTTTTTGATTGTGTTTTCTAATTATGAAAGGGCGACTTATGTTCTTGGCGCTTATTCTGTTATTGACTTTATTTTGAGAAGCGTTTCTGAAGTTCTTGGGGGAATTTGGGATGAGTTGTTTTTGATTCTCTTAATTTGTCTTTGGATTGTTAAGTGGATTCTTTGCAGAAATGAGGAGGGTTTTAAAATGACTCCTCTTGATTTTCCTGTTTTTATTTTTATTACGGCTATGGTTTTTGTGCTTGTTTTTAATTCTCCTGATTTCTCGATTTCTCTTGAGGGATTTAGAGCTGTTATTCAATATATATTATGGTACTTTGTCGTTATTCAGCTTTTGAGAACGGAGAAAGGAGCTAGAAATCTATGTGTGTTTTTTGTGATGGTCACTTTCGCTCTCGCTATTCATGGTATTTTTCAGTATATTGTCGCCGCGAAAATGCCTCAGGGCTGGATTGATAAAGACGAGGAGGAAGTCAGAACAAGGGTTTACTCTATTATTGGAAGCCCAAATGTATTTGGAAGCCTTATGACTTTGGCGTCTCCTGTCGCTGTAAGCTTTGTGTTTTCTATGAAAAAGCTTAGGAGCAAGGTTTTTTTCGCCGTTATTTCGGTTTCTATGATGCTTAGTCTTTTGTTTACTTTTTCAAGAGGCGCTTGGATTGGGTTTATGATATCTGTTTTTGTGTATGTGTTTATTAAAGACAAAAGATTTCTTATTCCAATCGTTTTTGGGGCCGCTTTTGTTATGATACTTGTTCCGAGCGTGTTTAACAGGATTATGTATATGCTTAGTCCGGAATATATAGAAAGTAGCCTTAAGGCGGGACGTCTTGTAAGATGGATTACGGGGCTTGAGATTCTTGGGAATAATTCTTTTCTTGGGGTTGGACTTGGACATTTTGGCGGGGCTGTAGCTATGAATCACAATCTTTCTTGTGATGTTGGGGTTGAGGTTGTCAAAACGTTTTATATGGATAATTATTTTCTTAAAACGGCGGTTGAGACAGGTTTGTTTGGCTTGTTCTTTTTTGCGGCGCTTATTTACATGCTTATTATAAATTGTCTCAGAACTATAAAAATTACTGAGGACAAGGCTTTTAAGGAACTTGAGATTGGGATTTTCTCTGGACTTGTTGGCGTTATTTGCCACAATTTTGTTGAGAATATTTTTGAGGTTCCTATGATGGTTTCTTGTTTTTGGCTTCTTGTGGCTGTTATGATGCATCTTTGGTATCTGAATTATTATAAGAATAAAGATTGTGAGACAGTGTAAAGTGATTTTTGTCTGATTGGTTTGAGGGTATGGGCAAAGCCCGTAGGCTTTTAATGTGATATTTTTCTTGTTGGAAGGGAACCTTATGATTAATATATTGATTGCGGGATACCACGGATTTGGCAACTGCGGTGATGAGGCGACTTTACAGGCTATGACCGTTAATATACGGGATATGGCGGAAGATGTTAAGATTACCGCTCTTTCTTATAAACCGGAGCTTACTAAAACTGAATACAATATTGATTCTGTTCAAAGGTTTAATGTTTTGCAGGTCTTTAACGCCATAAGACGCAGTGACATTATACTAAGCGGCGGCGGTACCCTTTTGCAGGATGGAACGAGTACCCGCTCTCTTTTATATTATTTGAGCATTATTAAAATCGCTAAGATTTTTAGGAAAAGAGTTATGCTTTACGCTAATGGCATTGGTCCTGTGAACGGTAAATTTAATAGAAAACTTATTAAACATATTGTTAATAAAGTTGATTTTATTACTCTCCGAGAGCATATGTCCGCTGAGGACCTCAACGCTATCGGCGTTACAAAGCCTGAGACTCATATTACCGCTGACCCGGCTTTTACTTTGAGGTCTGTTTCGGACGCGAGGGCTTCTGAGATTTTTTTGAAAGAGGATATACCTCAGAATAATGATATAGTTGGAGTTTCAGTAAGAAATTGGAATGGCTTTAACGGAGAAAACTATATTGAGAAAATCGCCGGGGTTTGTGACAGATTTGTTAGGGAAGGAAAAACTATTCTTCTTATACCTATGCAGTTTCCGAGAGATATTGCCGTGTCTGACAAGCTTAGGAGCGCTATGAGGGAAAAATCATATATTCTTAGGAATGAGTATACTCCGTCTGAGATTTTGGGCATAATCGGAAAGGTTCGCGTTATGCTTAGTATGAGGCTTCATACTCTTATTTTTGCCGGGGTTAAGAGAGTTCCTATGGTCGGGGTAATTTATGACCCAAAGGTTGAGTATTATCTTGATGTTCTTGATATGCCTGCCGGAGGAGATATAAGAAATTCTGAAATTGATGAGAAAAAACTTTATAACTCTGTTTTGAGGATATTTCAAAATTATGATGAGTTTGTTTCTCGGCTTGATAAGAAAGTTGCTGTCCTTGAGAAAAAAGCTCACGAAAATGACGAGTATCTTGAGAGACAGCTGGATTTGATTCGTAAAAAAGGTGGTTGATAAAATGAAAAATAAAATGTTTTTGATATTTCAGTTGATTTTTGTTTTGGTCGCTGTTTTGACGGCTACAGTTGTTATTGCTGAGGATTCTCAAGCTGAGAAAGACTCTCCCGCTTCTAAGGGGTATGTTAATGAGAAAATTGAGGAGCTTTTGGAAACGCTTGAAAGCGGGGGGATTATTAATGTTGCGCCGTCAGCTCCTTCTGATTTGAGCAAGTATAAGTATGTTCCTGTTCACGTTGGGGTTGGACAGAAACTTATAGGCGATGAGGGTACGGAGGTTATTCTTCGTGTTGGCAGGTCTTTCGCTGTTGTTACGGGAGCTGAGTCTCTTATTGATGTTACTTCGGGGGCTGAGTTGAAGGATAAAGCGGAAATCTCTAAAAATCATATTGTTATAGTTCCGAGAAATGACGGAAGAGGCGTTAGAGTTGTTGAGGATGCTTGGTTTCTTGTTAAAGGCGGGTATACTATAGGCAATGTGGAGTAATGTAAAATATTTTTTTGTTATATCTCAAGTGGAATTACTATGAGCCTGTCTAAAAACAAAATATACACAAAAAATCAGTAAAAATAATATCATTTTGAAACGTAATGATATTATTTTCACTGATTTTTTGGATATTTTAATAATTTTTAGACAGGCTCTAAATGGCACTTAATTTTATGAGGTGGAATGATGAGCGATTTTTCACATATTTTGGGGGTTAAATTTAATAACGTTACCTATGAGGAAGCGATTGATATTTTATTGAGTTTTCTTCGGGAAAATAAATGTCATTGTGTTTTTACCCCAAATCCTGAGATTGTTATGGAGGCTCGGAAAGATTTGGAGTTTATGAGAATATTGAACGATGCTGAGCTTGTTGTTCCTGATGGAATCGGCGTTGTTATAGCCTCAAGGTTCTCAAAAGAAAAACTTAAAGAGCGTGTCGCCGGGTTTGACCTTGTTCAAGGGCTTTTTGACAGGATTAAAGATAAGGATTATTCTGTTTATTTTTGGGGAGGCGCTCCGCGGGTCGCTATGGAGGCTAAATTTAATATGGAAAAAAAATATTCGGGTTTGAAAATTATTGGTGTTAATGATGGATATTTTGACGCTAATAAGGAAAAACTTATTATTGATGATATTAAAAATAAAAAACCCGATGTACTGCTTGTTGGACTTGGAGCACCAAAACAGGAAAAGCTCATCGCGAGATATAAAAATCAGCTTCCCGTTAAAGTTTGTATTGGCGTTGGAGGCAGTTTTGACGTTATGAGCGGCAGAGTTAAAAGAGCGCCTAAAATTTTTATGAGGTTTGGTCTTGAGTGGCTGTATCGACTTTTATGTCAGCCAAGCAGATTTTTTAGAATGCTTAAGCTGCCTATGTTCCTTTTGGCGGTATTAAAGAAAAAATTTTTTGGATAACTGCTTTTTCTCGGGTTTTTAAAAAGGAGAAAGAGTTTTTTATGAGAGGAATTTTTAAAAGTAATATTTGGAGTTATGTATTGATTTTTTTGGGAACCCTTTTAATGTCTGTAAGTTTAAATGTTTTTTTTGAGCCGAATAATATTGTTATTGGCGGGGCAACGGGAATCGGCGTTATTATTAAACATTTGACAAAAGATTTTTTTGAGGGTGGTATTTCCCTTGGAGTCTCAAATATTATTATTAATGTTCCTCTTTTTATTATAGCCGTAAAAATATTTGGAATTAAATTTGTTGGAAGAAGTGTTATCGCTACTTTCATTCTGTCTTTTAACCTTGAGGCGACAAGTTGGCTTCCGGCTTTTTATGGGGATTTTGTTATTATTTCTGTTTGCGGAGGTGTTCTCTCGGGGATTGGACTTGCTCTTATATTGAGGGCAAGGGCTACGACAGGCGGGTCTGATTTGGCGGCGAGCCTTATACAGAATAAGTTTAAGCATTATACTGTTGCTGGGGTTATGCTTGTTATTGATATTATTATTATCTTCTGCGGATATTTTGTCTTTGGTATTTCCGCTACTATGTACGCCGTTATTTCTGTTTTTATCACAAGTAAAATAATTGACGCTATTTTGGAGGGGCTTTCTTTCGCGAAAGCGGCTTTTATTATTTCTGATAAGTCAGAGCAAATTTATGAGCTTATTTTTAAGGAGCTTGACAGAGGAGCTACATCTATTTACGCTAAAGGTATGTTTACTAAAAAGGACAAAAATGTTCTTTTATGTGTTGTATCTCATAAAGAGGTATTTAAGCTTAAAGAAATAGCCAAAAATGTGGATAAAAACGCTTTTATTATGGTTGCTGATGTTAGGGAAGTGCTTGGGGAGGGATTTTGATAATGTGAGAGGCTTTTTAGACAGGCTCTTAGAAAATTTAACTTTTTTGACAGTCTCAAGCTTTATGAACTGATTTGGTATTCACATAGACAAAATAAACAAATTATCGCTTTGAATTTTTACTTCATTTGTTTTTTTCGTTAAGTTTGCTTTTTATAGGTATTTAATAGTGTAAAAATCTGTTTTTTTTGGGTTGTTTTATTAAATATTTACTAAAATTTATTGTTTGATATACAAATTGTACAAATGTTTATTTATTTATTTGTATAATTAAGATATGTTTTTTTTCCCTCAAATAAGGTATTATATATATGATAACTAAAATAAATAATTGAGTTTGAGGTATTAAATCTTGCCTTGATTGTTTATTGATTTTAAGGAGGATTTCTAGATGGCAGAATTAAAACTTAAAAAAATTGTAAAAAAATACCCTAACGGTTTTGTTGCTGTTAAAAATTTTAACTTAGACATTGCTGATAAAGAATTTATTATTTTTGTCGGACCTTCAGGTTGTGGTAAAACCACTACCCTTCGTATGATTGCCGGTCTTGAGGATATTTCAGGCGGAGAACTCTACATAGGAAACAAACTTATGAATGACGTCCCTCCTAAGGAAAGAGATATCGCTATGGTTTTCCAGAACTATGCTCTTTATCCACATATGACTGTATATGACAATATGGCGTTTGGTCTTAAACTCAGAAAGATGCCTAAAGAAGAAATTAAAAAACGTGTTGAGGAAGCCGCTAAAATCCTCGATATCGCTCATCTTCTTGATAGAAAGCCGAAAGCTCTTTCCGGTGGTCAGAGACAACGTGTCGCTATGGGTCGTGCTATCGTTCGTGAGCCGAAAGTTTTCCTTATGGATGAGCCGCTTTCTAACCTTGACGCTAAACTTAGAGTTCAGATGAGAACAGAGATTTCCAAACTTCATCACAGACTCGCTACAACTTTTATTTATGTTACCCATGACCAGACTGAGGCTATGACTCTCGGAACAAGAATCGTTGTTTTGAAAGACGGTATTATTCAACAAGTTGATACGCCTCAGAATCTTTATAATAAACCTTGTAATCTCTTTGTTGCTGGATTTATCGGCTCGCCTCAGATGAATTTTATCGACTGCCGTGTTGTTAAAGGCGGCGGAAATGAAGTTTTCCTCTCTTTTGGTGATTATAAAATTAAACTTTCTGAAGATAAAAGCAAAGCTCTTATTCAGGGCGGTTATTTGGATAAGGAAGTTATTATGGGTATTAGACCTGAAGATATTCACGCTGAGGAAATTTTCTTGAATTCTTCTCAGGATAGTATTGTTAAAGCTCATGTTGAGGTCACTGAGCTTTTGGGTGCCGAGGTTAATCTTTATTTGCTTATCGCCGGTCAGAACGCTGTGGCAAGAGTTAACGCTAGATATGACGCTAAAGTTGGCGATAACATTAAAGTTGCTTTTGATGTGAACAGAATCCACGTATTTGATAAAGCTACAGAACTTGCTATTGTAAATTAAAGGCATGTTTTGAGTTAAATATGATTTTTTGAAAATATTAAATATTTTCTTTATAAAGGGGTTGTATCAAAGGGTCTTTCTTTGGTACACCTTTTTTTTGAGGTAAAATTTTAGGGCTCAATTGGATTTTTTATGAAGGGATATGTTATGAGTAATAAATTTCTTTTTTTAATATTGGGAATTGTTTTAACATTGATTTCCATAAGTAATGTTTATTGTGTTTTTGCTGAATCAGATGGTGAGATATCTGTTATTTTAGATGGAAAAATTGTTGAGTTTGACCAATCGCCTGTTGTTGAGAATGGACGAACTCTTGTCCCCTTTCGTGGAATTTTGGAGCAGATGGGGGTTTCTGTTAATTGGAATGGTGAAAAAGAATCTTTGACTTGTATAGACGATGATAAGGTTGTTTATTTGACTATTGGTCAAAAGGAAATGTTTGTTAATGATGAGAAAATTATTCTTGATGTTCCGGCTAAAATTTTAAATGGACGAACTCTTGTTCCTATTCGAGCTATTACAGAATGTTTTGACGCTAATGTTAAGTGGAATGAGGATTCCAGAACTGTTGAGATTCAAACCCATACATATTATCTTTCTGTTAATACGGAAGTGATTGCTGATGAAAATGATGATTTAAGTAATACGGAGGATTTTGATACTGAAAGACTTCAAAGGGTTGTTGAAGTGTTTTCATCATTGATGAAAGTTATAGGTAAAGAAACTTATAAAATGGATAGAGATACTTATACAAATCTTATGAATATTCTTATTGAGATTAAAAGCTATACGGAAAAATTCTTGGGAGAAAACCAGAGGGAAATTGATGAATTGACTAAATATCTTGAGTCCAAAGTTTTTGTGTTGAAAGAATTCGCTGAAAATAATGGGATAAATTTATATATCGAGAAAGATTATAAAGATAATGATAAAGATTTGGAAATAGATATTCCTGAAGATGATGATAAAGATTTGGAAATAGATATTCCTGAAGATGATGATTAGATTTCTTTTGAAATCTTATAACAATTTATAAAACAGACTTGTTCGTCAAGCGGTATTGGAAAGTTCATTGAACGAGTCCGAAAATAAAAATTATAGGGAGATTGATTAAAATGAAAATTGGTTTTATTGGCGGAGGAAATATGGGCGCAGCTATTATCGGAGGTATAGTTTCTTCTGGTATCTATAAGGGAGTGGATATTTCTGTTGTGGATTTGATTAAGGAAAATGTTGATAAGCTCGTTGGGGAATATGGGGTACGCGATGGAAAGAGTAACACGCAAACGGCTGAAAACTCAGATATTTTATTTATAGCTGTTAAGCCGAATGTATGCGGTGATGTTATTTCTGAAATTAAAAGTTATATTAATTATGACAGCGTTATTGTTTCTATCGCCGCCGGGAAAAGTATTGGGGAGATTGAGTCTCTTTTTGATAAAAAAATTAAGCTCGTTAGAGTTATGCCTAATACGCCGGCTCTCGTTGGAGAGGGTATGGCGGCTTTGTCAGGAAATGCGAACGTTAGTGATGAGGAAATCGCAAAGGTGGCTGAGATTTTCGGTTGTTTTGGAAAGGTTGAAATCGTTCCTGAGAAAATGATGGATATTGTTACCGCTGTTAGCGGTTCTTCGCCGGCTTTTGTGTATATGTTTATTGAGGCTATGGCGGATGCCGCTGTTTTGGGAGGTATGCCAAGGGTTCAGGCTTATAAGTTTGCCGCTCAAACCGTTCTTGGGTCAGCCAAGATGGTTCTTGATACGGGGATTCATCCGGGGGCTCTTAAAGATATGGTTTGCTCACCGGCGGGAACTACTATTGAGGCTGTCGCTGAACTTGAAAAGCGTGGTTTTAGAAGTGCTGTTATTGAGGCTGTAAGGGTTTGCGAGGCTAAGTCTAAGTCTATGGGATAGTAGAAAAATATTGGGGCTTTGCCTCGTTGGCGCTGAATTTATAAAAATGTTAAGGCTCTGCCTCAAACTCCTCTTCTTTCTTGAAAGAAAGAAGCAAAGAACTTTTGCGCGAAACTGTGTTTCGCTGAGGAAAGCTGAGAATTTTAGTAAAATTTGTTTTTGACGACAATTTTAATTTTCTTTTAGCAAAATTTGAGGATTATTATTTTTATAATGGAAATTTAACCTTAAACAGCGAAACGTAGTTTCGCTCAAAAGTTTTTGACTCGCTTTTTTCAAAAAGCGAGCGGAGTTTGAGGCGGAGCCTCAAGGTCTTTATTAGACTTCTTTCGAAACTCCATGTTGATATAAGTATCGTTATAAAAAAATATTTCACTCAATGCTTTTTAACGCTTTCAGCGTTTAAAAAGCAAAACGCCTTTCGCTAAAACATTGAATAAAATATTTTTTGTTGGATTGATGTAATTTTACGGTTTCGAAAGAAGTCTATTAACTTAGCGCATATGGGTATATACGTGGTTTAATGAAAATTGACTTGTGCGGTAAAAATAAAAAAGAACTTGACAGTCCTTTTAAATTGTGGTAATATTAATAAATGTATCAATAAGTGAAAAAATATGGTTTTTATTTGTGACAAAGCTGAAATAAAGTCCCTTTTAAAGGGTGATTTTGTGGGATTTTTAGCTTTTAAATATAAATTTTATCATATTAACTTTTCTATAGTATAACACATAATTTTACTAAATTCAACATTTAATTTGAAATTTTTTTTGATAGTCGCGGATAGGATTTTTTGGAGTATTTTTAAACCGAAGTTCCGAATTTTTAAATTTGTTTGGAATGTCGGCGGTTTTTTGCGTTCAATGTTTTTCCTATCTTTTGTGTGTTTTATTTATTAATTACCGTAAAATTTTTTTGCGGTTCATTATATATTTATTACTATTTATTTTTTTAAGGAGTGAAGATGCCATGGAGAAAAACAGAATACGTCCCGTCAAACTTGGCGATGTGGTTCGTATGAGTTATTCAAAGATAGACGAGGTTTTGGAAATGCCTAATCTGCTCGCTTTGCAGAAGGACAGCTATAAATGGTTCTTGGAGGAAGGCCTTAAAGAGGTTTTTGAGGACATTTCGCCTATATGTGATTACAGCGGCAATCTTATTCTTGAGTTTTTGGATTTTTCTTTTGATTCCGAGCCTAAATACTCTATCCCTGAATGCAAAGAGCGTGACGCTACTTATGCCGCTCCTTTTAAAGTTAAGGCTCGTCTTCGTAATAAGGAAATTGATGAGTTTAAAGAACAGGAAATTTTTATGGGGGATTTTCCGCTTATGACAGACACGGGCACATTTGTTATTAATGGAGCTGAACGTGTTATTGTAAGCCAGCTTGTTCGTTCTCCTGGTATATATTACGCTATTGAGAAAGATAAGGTCGGAAAAAATCTTCTTACTTCCACTGTTATTCCCAACAGAGGCGCTTGGCTTGAGTATGAGACTGACTCTAACGATGTTTTTTATGTTAGGGTTGACAGAACAAGAAAAGTTCCCGTTACTGTTTTAATACGTTCTTTGGGTATTGGGACTGACGTCGAAATCCTTGAGCTCTTTGGTGATGAGCCTAAAATTACCGCAACTATTGAAAAAGACGCTACAAAAAATCGTGAGGAGGGTCTTATTGAGATTTATAAAAAGGTTAGACCCGGAGAACCTCCTACTGTTGATAGTTCTGAGACACTTCTTAATAATATGTTCTATGACCCTAAAAGATACGACTTAGCTAAAGTCGGAAGATATAAATTTAATAAAAAACTCGCTTTTAAAAATCGTGTCAGAGGATATACTCTCGCTGAAAACGCTGTTGACCCCTCGACAGGGGAAATTATCGCTGAGGCCGGGGTTAAGCTTACTGCCGAGCTTGCCGAGAAAATACAGGACAGCGGCGCTCCGTTTGTTTGGGTTGCTCTTGAGGAAAGAAACGTTAAGGTTTTGTCTAATCTTATGGTTTCTATTGATGAGTTTATAGCTCCTTATGGTCTTGACGCTAAAGAACTTAAAATTAAAGAAAAAGTTTATTATCCTGTTCTTATGGAAATTCTTGAGAATTATGATGACGATGAGGAAATTAAAAACGCTGTTTTGGCGAATATTCATAAGCTTATTCCTAAACATATTACTTTACAAGATATTATGGCATCTATAAATTATGTTATTCATCTTGATTATGGTATCGGTAATAAAGACGATATTGACCATTTGGGAAACAGACGTATCAGGGCTGTTGGGGAGCTTCTGCAAAATCAGTTTAGAATTGGACTCTCAAGAATGGAAAGAGTTGTTCGTGAACGTATGACTATCCAAGATATGGATGCCGTCACTCCTCAGGGACTTATTAATATTAAGCCTGTTACCGCCGCTATTAAAGAGTTTTTTGGAAGTTCTCAGCTATCACAGTTTATGGACCAGAATAATCCTTTGAGTGAGATGACACATAAACGCCGCCTCTCAGCTTTGGGACCCGGCGGTCTTTCAAGAGAAAGAGCCGGTTTTGAGGTTCGTGACGTTCATTCATCTCATTATGGCCGTATGTGTCCTATTGAGACCCCTGAGGGACCTAATATCGGGCTCATTAACTCTCTCGCTACTTTCGCCAGAATTAATGAGTATGGTTTTATTGAGGCTCCTTACCGTATTATTGATAAAACTGGTGATGTTCCCAAAGTTACCGATGATTTTATATATGTTACCGCTGACGAGGAGGAAACTTATGTTGTAGCTCAGGCTAATGAGCCTTTGAATGAAAAAGGTGAGTTTATTAACGCTAAGGTCTCGGCTCGTCTTGGTGAGGAAAATGTTGAGATGGACGCTGATAAAATTGACCTTATGGACGTTTCCCCAAAGCAGCTTGTTTCTGTCGCTACGGCGCTTATTCCTTTCCTTGAGAATGACGACGTGACAAGGGCTCTTATGGGTTCTAATATGCAGCGTCAGGCTGTTCCGCTTTTGTCAACGGAAGCTCCTGTTGTCGGAACGGGTATGGAGCATAAAACAGCTAAAGACTCAGGAGTTGTTGTTGTCGCTAAAAACTCGGGAGTTGTTGAGAAAGTTGACGCTAGTGAGATTGTTGTTCTTAATGATAATGGAACAAGAGACAGATATAAGATGACTAAATTTAAACGAAGCAACCAGTCCAACTGCATAAATCAGCGTCCTATTATATTTAAAGGTGACAGAGTGTCAAAGGGACAAATTATCGCTGATGGTCCTTCAACAAAAGATGGTGAGCTCGCTCTTGGAAAAAACCCTCTTATCGGTTTTATGACTTGGGAAGGTTATAATTATGAGGACGCTGTTCTTTTGAGTGAGAAGCTGGTCGCTGATGATGTTTATACTTCTGTTCACATTGAGGAGTATGAGGCTGAGGCCAGAGATACTAAACTGGGACAGGAGGAAATTACAAGAGATATTCCTAATGTTGGGGAGGACGCTTTGCGCGACCTTGATGATGAGGGAATTATTCGTGTTGGCGCCGAGGTTTCGCCTAATGATATTCTTGTTGGAAAAGTTACGCCTAAAGGTGAAACGGAGCTTACCGCTGAGGAAAGACTCTTGAGGGCTATCTTTGGAGAGAAAGCCAGAGAGGTTAGGGATACGTCTTTACGTGTTCCTCATGGTGAAAGCGGTATTATAGTTGATATTAAAAAGTTTACCAGAGAAAATAATGATGAGCTTCCGCCGGGAGTTAATCAGCTTGTTCGTGTTTATATCGCTCAGAAAAGAAAAATCTCTGTTGGGGATAAGATGGCGGGTCGTCATGGAAACAAGGGTGTTGTGTCTCGTGTTCTTCCTGTTGAGGATATGCCGTTTCTTCCTAATGGCAGACCTCTTGACATTGTTCTTAATCCTCTTGGTGTGCCGTCTCGTATGAATATTGGGCAGGTGCTTGAGATTCATCTTAGTCTCGCGGCTAAAGTGCTTGATTGGAAAGTCGCTACTCCTGTTTTTGACGGCGCTCGTGAAATTGACATTATGGATACTCTTGAGCTCGCTAATGATTACGCTAATTCTGAGTGGGAAGATTTTGAGAGTAAATGGAAAGATGTTCTTGACCCTGAGATTTTTGACTATCTTGACAAAAATAAAGTCCACAGAGAAGAATGGAGAGGCGTTCCGATTAATCATACCGGAAAAATAAAGCTTCGTGACGGCCGTACGGGCGAGGAATTTGATAATCCCACAACTGTTGGGTTTATGCACTATCTTAAACTTCACCATCTTGTCGATGATAAAATTCACGCTCGTTCCACAGGTCCTTACGCTCTTGTTACTCAGCAGCCTTTGGGCGGAAAAGCTCAGTTTGGCGGGCAGCGTTTTGGGGAAATGGAAGTTTGGGCTTTGGAGGCTTACGGCGCTTCTTATACTTTGCAGGAAATTTTGACAGTTAAATCTGACGATATTGTTGGTCGTGTTAAAACGTATGAGGCTATTGTTAAGGGTGAGAATATTCCATCGCCGGGGGTTCCTGAGTCGTTTAAGGTTCTTCTTAAAGAATTGCAGGCTCTTGGGCTTGATGTTAAGATTCTTCGTGAGGACTCTACGGAAGTTCAGATTAAAGAGGATATTGACGATGATGATATTGGAGTTATTGACGTTAATATTGAGGGCGTTGAGAAAGATGAGGAATTTGATGATGATAAGCCTGAGAATATTGTTGATACGGTTCTGAATAATCCGGAGTTGCTTGATAATCTTGAAATCGACGAGGATGATATTACAATAAATGAGGATGATATTCTTATTGATGAGGAAGAAAACGATATTGAGATTGATGATGAGCTTTTTAATGAGTTTAATGTTGAGCTTGATGAGGATGATGACTCGGATGAATTTGATTTTAAAGATTTGTTAAAAGATGACGAAGAATAGAAAGGAGAATTTGTACTATGAGTACACGAAACAACGAACAAACTATAGCTTTTGATTCTATTAAAATTGGTTTGGCATCTCCTGAAAAAATTCTTGAATGGTCATATGGCGAGGTTAAAAAACCTGAAACTATAAATTACAGGACTTTGAAGCCTGAACGTGACGGCTTATACTGTGAAAGAATTTTTGGACCAAGCAAAGACTGGGAATGTCACTGCGGTAAATTTAAAAGAATTCGCTATAAAGGAATTATCTGCGATAGATGTGGTGTTGAGGTTACAAAAAGTAAAGTGCGCCGCGAGAGAATGGGGCATATTAAACTTGCCGCTCCCGTTTCGCATATTTGGTATTTTAAGGGAATTCCAAGCCGTATGGGTATTATTCTTGGAATGTCTCCTAGAGCTTTGGAAAAAGTTCTTTATTTCGCTTCTTATGTTATTCTTGACCCGGGGGAAAATACAAGTCTTGTTTATAAGGATTTGCTCACTGAAACTGAGTATAGAGACGCTAAGGAAAAATACGGGGCTAATTCTTTTAAGGTCGCTATGGGTGCTGAGGCTATTAAGGAGCTTTTAAAAGATATTGACCTTGAGAAAGAGTCTGTGGAACTTAAAAAAGAACTTAAAAACAGCAGCGGACAAAAACGTGTTCGTATTATAAAGAAACTTGAGGTTATTGAGTCTTTTAGGCTTTCGGGAAATAAACCCGAATGGATGATTCTTGATGTTATTCCCGTTATTCCCCCAGAATTGCGTCCCATGATTCAGCTTGACGGCGGAAGATTCGCCACGTCTGACCTTAATGACCTTTATCGCAGGGTTATTAACAGAAATAACCGTCTTCAGAGACTTCTTGACCTCCACGCTCCCGATATTATTGTTAGAAATGAAAAAAGAATGCTTCAAGAGGCTGTTGACGCTCTTATTGATAACGGAAGAAGAGGAAGACCTGTTACTGGCCCTGGAAACAGAAGTCTTAAATCTCTTTCGGATTTGCTTAAAGGCAAGCAAGGTCGTTTTCGTCAAAATCTTCTTGGAAAACGTGTTGATTATTCAGGTCGTTCTGTTATTGTTGTTGGGCCGAATCTTAAAATTTATCAGTGCGGCTTGCCGAAAGAAATGGCTATTGAGCTCTTTAAACCGTTTGTTATGAAAAAACTTGTTGAGAATGGGCAGGCTCACAATATTAAGTCCGCTAAACGTATGGTCGAGAGACTTCAAACAGAGGTTTGGGATGTTTTGGAAGATGTTATTAAAGAACATCCCGTTATGCTTAACCGTGCGCCGACTCTTCATAGGCTTGGAATTCAGGCGTTTGAGCCTGTTTTGGTTGAGGGACGCGCTCTTAAACTCCATCCTCTTGTTTGTACGGCTTATAACGCTGATTTTGACGGTGACCAGATGGCTGTTCACGTTCCTTTGTCTGTTGAGGCTCAGGCGGAATGCCGTTTTCTTCTTCTCGCTCCGAATAACTTGTTGAAACCTTCAGATGGAGAGCCTGTTACGGTTCCGTCTCAAGATATGGTTTTGGGTATTTATTATCTTACTCTTGAAAAAGATGGGGAACCCGGAGAGGGAAAGGTATTTAAAGATGAGAATGAGGCTCTTCTCGCTTATGACAATCACGTTATCAGTCTTCACGCTAAAATTAAAGTCAGAAGAACTTTTGTTATTGATGGTGCTGAAAAGTCAAAAATTGTTGACACAACAGCGGGAAGAATTATTATAAATGAAATTATTCCTCAGGATATTGGCTTTGTTGACAGAAGTATTCCTGAGAATATATTTAAATATGAAATTGATTTTCTTACAGACAAAAAAGGTCTTGGAAAAATCATTAACAGATGTATTAATAAACATTCGGCAACAGAGACCGCTGTTGTTCTTGATAATATTAAAAGTCTTGGATTTAAGTTCTCTACAAGAGGCGCTTTGACTGTTTCTGTATCAGATATGGAAATCCCTAAAGAAAAGGCTGAGTATCTTGCTGAAGCGGATAAGGCTGTTGATAAAATTACAAAAATGTTTAGGCGCGGGCTTATGACTGATGAGGAGAGACACGCTAAAGTTATTAAGGCTTGGGAGGCTGCTGATGATAAAATTACAAACGCTCTTCTTGCTGGACTTGGTAAATATAATGATATTTATATGATGGCTCATTCCGGAGCCCGTGGTTCTAACAGACAGATTAAGCAGCTCGCCGGAATGCGGGGACTTATGGCGTCTCCTTCGGGCGAGACTATTGAACTGCCTATTAAGGCTAATTTCCGTGAGGGACTTTCTGTTCAAGAATATTTTATTTCCGCTCACGGCGCTAGAAAAGGTCTTTCGGATACAGCTCTTAGAACAGCCGATTCGGGATATCTTACTCGTCGTCTTGTCGATGTATCTCAGGAAATTATTATTCATGAGTGGGACTGCGCTGAAAACTCGGAAGAAGTTCCCGGTATGTGGGTTAGCGCTTTTATGGATGGGCAGGAAGTTATTGAGCCTCTCTCTGACCGTATTAGAGGAAGATATTCTGTTGAGGATATTTATAACCCTGAGACGGGAAAACTTATTGTTAAGGCGGATTCTATGATTTCTCCTGATGAGGCTGAGCTTATTGAGTCATTGGGAATTAAAAAGGTTCATATAAGAACCATTCTTTCTTGCCGAGCCAGAAAAGGTGTTTGTTCAAAATGTTATGGCGCTAATATGGCTTCCGGAAGAATTGTTCGTATTGGTGAGTCTGTCGGTATTATTGCGGCTCAGTCTATTGGTGAGCCCGGTACTCAGCTTACTATGCGTACTTTCCATACGGGCGGTGTTTCCGGTAATGACCTTACGCAAGGTCTTCCTCGTGTTGAGGAACTCTTTGAGGCAAGAAAACCAAAGGGTCTTGCCATTATTTCGGAAACTGCTGGAAAAGTAGCTGTCACTGATAATAAAAAGAAAAGAGAGGTTACTGTTATTAATGAAAATGGTGAAAGTAAGGATTATCTTATTCCTTATGGTTCACGTATTAAAGTTCTTAACGGTGATGTTATTGAGGCCGGTGACGAGCTTACAGAGGGTAGTGTAAATCCTCATGATATTTTGAGAATCAAAGGTATTAGAGGCGTTCAGGATTATATGATTCAAGAGGTTCAGCGTGTTTACAGGCTTCAGGGTGTTGATATAAATGATAAACATGTTGAGGTTATTGTAAGACAAATGCTTAAAAGAATAAAAGTTGAGGAAAACGGTGATACTAATTTTTTGCCGGGAAGTCTTATCGACTGGCTTGAGTTTGACGCTGTAAATAAGGAAATGATTGAGAATGGGCTTGAACCGGCAAATGGTTCAAGGGTTTTGCTTGGTATTACAAAAGCCGCTCTCGCTACGGAATCGTTCCTTTCCGCCGCTTCTTTTCAGGAAACTACAAGGGTTCTTACAGAGGCTGCTATTAAGGGTAAAGTTGACCCTCTTATTGGTCTTAAGGAAAATGTTATTATCGGTCAGCTTATTCCTGCCGGAACGGGTATGAACACTTATAGAAAAATTGACCTTAAACTTATAGATAAGGAAATTGAGATGGAAAAAGCCGCTGAGGAAGAAGAGCAAGAAAATATCGTAAGTTAAAAATATGTAAAAAAGGCTATGAAAATTTATTTTTTCATAGCCTTTTTAGGTATTGAGGCATTAGTAGAACAGCTTATAATTTTTTTGCGCCTCATATCGCAATGTTACTCAATATCTATATATTTTTTTTCCTCAATTTCCGGTTTTTTATCTTCTGGTTTTGGAATACTTAGTTTTAATACCCCGTTTTCATATTTCGCGTGTATTTCTTCTTGTTTTATATCTTCTCCAATATAAAAAGACCTGCTCATACTTCCGGCATAACGTTCTCGGCGTACATATTTTCCTGTTTTTTCTTCTTTTTCGTCTTTATCCAAACCTTTGGCGGCACTTATTAATAAGTATCCGTTTTTAAGCTCTATTGAAAGCTCATCTTTTTTAAAACCGGGTAACTCAATGTCAACCTCATAGTGGTTAGTATGCTCCTGAACATCTGTTTTCATCATATTGGCAGCGTGATGTCCATAAAGTTTTTTTTGAGCTTTCCTCATTTCTTTGTCGTCAAATGCCGGAAAATCAAAAAAGTCATCAAAAAAATCATTAAATAAACTTTCTCCAAAAATACTTGGTCTCATCATAATAATCGCTCCTTTTCCTATAACGATTCCGTTACAGATGAGTATACAGTCAATTATATAAACTCACAAAATCTTAACGCGAACCAATAAAAAAATTTTTTAATACATCAAAGTTTTTAAGGTTTTTTATTTATTTTTTATCGGTTTGCCGCAATTTGAAAAATAAGTGGTTCATTGACTATAAAAAACGGGAATCGCCACAAATAAAAAATAATTTATTAGTTTGGAACAGGGGATAATTTGGAAGAAGCCTTAACCTTTTCAGGTTTCTTTCTTATTTCCTTTGTTCTAAATACATTATAATACTTTTGTTAGCACTCGTCAAGGGTGAGTGCTGATTTTTTTGTGAATTTTTTATTAACTTTTTATGACGGCAGTATTATTCCGTTTTTTGAGGCAAAAATTTTTAATTTTTGAATATAAGATTTGTATTGAGTTTTTATTTCTTTTAGTTTTTTTGTATCAGTTATGTTTCCGTAGTTTTTTACTGTTCGTTCATAGGCGTTTATTTGATTTAAGAGAGTCACAAACTCGGAAGAAGCATCGTTATTTAATTTATTTCTGTTTTTTGTGATTTGATTTATTATATTGTGCAGCTCGCTTAGCTCACTGACGTTTTCTGATTTAGCTTTTGTTGTTTCTTGATGTATTTCAGACGGGTCGGTTTTTAGGGTTGTTATTTCTATTGTCTTTGTATCGGAATCCCATTCAACTTCTGTGTCAAAACATTCTGAAACGGCTCTTAGGGGAATTAAAGTTCTTTTGTTTATTATTTTTGGCTCTTTTTCAAGGGTTATGGTTTTGCCATTCATTGTCATTATTTTTGAGCCTATTGTTAGTATTATTGTTTTTTGGTCTTTTTTGCAGATTATCCTTTTTGTTTTTTCATCCCATTCTACGGATACTCCCATTGTTTCTAATATTGTTCGAAAAGGTACAAGAGTTATTCCATCCTCAACTATTGGTTCTTGGTCGAAATCTACTTGGATTCCATCTAATTTTACTGTTATTGGAATTTTCTTTTCCTCGTGATGATGATGAAATCTTCTTGGAGGTATTGTATTTTCAGCTTTTATGAAAATAGGAGTTGAAGCCGTTATGAAAGTTAACGTCAATACACTTATTAAAATTGATTTTTTCATATTTATAGTTCTCCTTTTTTATGTATGTTGTTTTTTATATTGAAAAAGACATTCTATTTATAAAGAATGTCTTTTTTTGTCGATAATTATTTTGCTGCGCTGGTGCTGCTTTCACCGTCGCTAAGAGTTATGTTGTTTGAATCAGCGATTGTTTTAAGTTTGTTGTAATATTCCTCATATTTCGCTGTAACCTCATCAACTTTTTCCTGTGAGTCGAGTTGTGTTGGGTCTTTTACAATGCCTGTCGCATAGTCTTGAATCTCTTGAGCAAGAGTAGCAAATTCCTGAGCTGAAGTGGCATCTAAATTCGCGGCGCTTTGAGATACAGTTGTAAGAGCTGATGTAAGTTTCGCGCCCATTTCCTCGTTAGCTTTTGTATCAATTCCACATCCTACAAATAAAGCGAATGATAATAAGCATACTCCTACCATAGATAAAAATTTCTTCATTTTTTTGTTACCTCCTAAAAATAAATGTTAAGACAATAATGGTGAATTTAAATTTATTAAATTTGAGGATATTGCCTTAATAAAAACTATAAATTAAAATCTTTAAACATTATAACATATAAAAATCGCTTTGTAAATAGTTTTTGAATTTTTGACGAAATGACCATATAATATATTTTATTTATTGTTTTTTTGGCGTTTTTTAAAATTTTAAACTGTAATTTATGAGTAAAGTAAAAGAAAATAACGACATTCTAAAATGCCGTTATTTCTTTTCGTTCGCAACAACTATGGAATTTTATTTAGCTGACTGAGCGAGATTTTGAAGTCCCTGCATCATATCAGTCATAGCTTTCTGAAGCTCTTCCTGTGAAGTAATAGGAGTTACTGTGATATTGTTTGACTCAGCGAAAGCTTTGAATTTGTCAGCCCATTCTTTCATTTTGTCAGCGCTTGTGATTGTAGCGGCTTCCTGCTGGAATTGTGTGGCGAGGTTTGTAAACTCAGTTTTTGCTGAATCACTTAAAGTAGTCGCGCCATTAATTATTGAAACAAGAGGAGCGTATAAATCATAAGCTGCCTGCTCCATTTCAGCCGTGTCTCCGGCGTTTGAGGAAGCGTTTGCGTCACTGGCACCGCCTGCCGCTGAACTGCTTGCTTCTGTTGTTTCAACAGCAATAGCCTCAGTTGTTGTTGCAGCGTCATCAGAACCGCCGCAGCCAGCGAACATTGAAAGTGACAAAACAGATATTCCTATAATTGTTAAAAACTTTTTCATTTAAATTTACCTCCAAAAAATAAATAAAAATATGTTATGTAGTAGTTTATATGAAAACGCGGAGACATTAATCGGCGTTTTCATATAGTAATTCCATTTTAAAAGTTACAAAAAAATTATTTTACTTGCACGGGCTACAAATTGCTTTGCAATTCGCTTACCGCCTAGCAGTGCTTACGCACTCGTAAAATATTTTTTTGTTATATCTCAAGTGGAATTACTATAACTACTTCTTATATATTAGCATACAAATACGATAATGTAAATGATTTTTTTTCAAATATATTGAAATTGTAATATTTTAGAAATGAGAGTAATCTTTAATTCCCATTTTTAAAGCAAGATACTTCCATTCATCAAGTAATTGATTTATGTTATCCACGCAAACTGAAAGCTTGAAATCATCCATTTTTAATATTGTTTCGAATGCCGATGAAAAATCAGAGCCGTCTTGATTAAGATTGAAGAGCTTTGAGTAAATATCAAGGGTTTTTATATACAAGGCGTTATATTTTGTTTGAAATTCATTGTATTTTGATTTTAGTGTTTTTCCGTTTTTGTCAGCGTCAAAGTTTGCCCCTTGTTTTATGAAGCTTTTTAAATACATTGTGAGCTCTAAATCCGCCTTTATAAGTGGTTTTATATCTATTTTACGTTTTGCTCCAAGTGTTCTTTTTGTGATTCCAAGGTCTATATATATTTTTTGTACATCCTCAAGAATATTTTCAGCGTCAATTGTGGCGTCTTCTATCTTTTGGGAATTCGGAAGCAAACTTTCGGAGTCATTTGCAATGTATTCTTCTAAGAATTTTGACATTTTTTTAATATGTCTGTTATAGTCTTTTTCCGCGAATTCATATTTTGATTTGAATATATATGGATGGTCTTGACTTTCATCTATTGAACGTACTGTATAATTTTCAATATATTTTTCATAAAGTTCTATATCGGCAAGATGGTCGGCGAGTTTTGGAATTTTGCACTCAACTTTACTTGTGAAATTTTTTATCTCATCAATTAAAACATCTATGGAGTCTTCTGATAAATTTAAAAATTTTTTTCCTTTTTTCATTTCGTAAGAGTTTATATTGCTGTAGTTTATATTTATTTTATCAAAAGGTGAATCCATTTCCTCATTGATGATTTCAGCGAAATTCTCAAACTCATTTTGGTATATCTCAAACTCAGGCTTTAAGATTTTCGCCACTTTCATATAACTGCCTTTATCAAGACACATTCCGTCATTTACAGCGTATATATAAAGAGATAGTTTTTTTAATTTTGACGCTAAAATCGCGTCTTCCGGTTCGGCCGGAGAATAAATGGAAACTGTTCTGAGCTCATTGTCCCAATATACCTCTGAGTTGAACGCTGATGAAAGCGCTCGAAGAGGTATATATGTTGTTCCGTCTATAAGACGGGGCGGAAGCTCAAGAACAACATCTATATCTTCGGAAGATTTCATTATATAGTTATCTATCTTAAAAGTTAAATATATGTCGTCTTTTGAGCATATTATCGTTTTTGTTTTATTATCCCAATCAACAAATATATTCATCGCTGAGGCGATTTCTCTCAATGGAATTAAAGTTACCCCATCTTTTAATATTGGATTTTTTGAGAGATTTAAAATGCTGTCATCTAACTCAACTATTATTTTGTCGCTTGACTGGGAATAGGCATATCCAAAAGATTGAACATACCAAGAAGTTGTTAATGTTGAAACAATAATAAAAAGCGCTAAATATTTTCTCATAAAAATCACCTTACTGTTTTTATTATTAATAAGCTTTTCCCCAAATAATCATTTTCTTTGCCGGTTTTCCACAGCATACGCATACATCGCTTATGTTTTCCTGTTCGAACGGCATACATCTGGCGGTGGCGCCGGTTTCTTCTTTTATGGTGTTTTCACATTCCTCATTTTCACACCACATAGCTTTTATAAAGCCTTGGTTCGTTTTTAATATTTCTTTAAATTCTTCCATACTTTTTGCTGTTGAGGTTTTTGTGTCTCGATGTTTTCTTGCTTTTTCTAAAAGCTCGGTTTGAATTTTTTCTAAAAGTTTTAAAACTTCTTCCCCAATTTCTGATAAGTTTATAATTGTTTTTTCTCTTGTGTCTCGTCTTACAAGTATGGCTTGACCTTTTTCTATATCTCGTGGGCCTAATTCTATTCTTAGGGGAACCCCTTTCATTTCGTATTCACTGTATTTCCAACCGGGAGATTTATCTGTATTGTCAAGACGAACCCGGCATATCTTTGAGAGTATGGCTTTGATTTCTTCCGCTTTTTCTAAAACGCCTTCTTTTTTTGGCATTATTGGAATTATTATTGCTTGTATCGGCGCTACTTTTGGAGGCAGCACAAGCCCGTTATTATCGCTGTGAACCATTATAAGTCCGCCTATAAGCCTTGTTGAGACTCCCCAAGATGTTTCGTGAACGTATTTTAGAGTGTTGTCTTTATCAGTGTATTGAATTCCGAAAGCTTTTGCGAAACTGTCTCCAAAGTTATGGGAAGTTCCTGATTGGAGTGCTTTTCCGTCGTGCATAAGGCTTTCTATTGTATATGTTTGTTTTGCTCCGGCGAATTTTTCCTTTTCTGTTTTTTGACCTTTTATTACGGGCATAGCTAAAACTTTCTCGCAGAAATCGGCGTATTCATTAAGCTGGGATATAGTTTCTTCCTCGGCTTCTTTGGCTGTGGCGTGAACTGTGTGTCCCTCTTGCCACAAAAACTCAAGACTCCTTAAAAATGGTCTTGTTGTCTTTTCCCAGCGGACAACAGAACACCATTGATTATATAATTTTGGAAGGTCTCTATAGGAATGAATTATATTGGCGTAGTGCTCGCAAAAAAGAGTTTCTGAAGTTGGTCTTACGCAGAGACGTTCTGTTAATTTTTCTTCTCCGCCGTGAGTTACCCAAGCGACTTCCGGCGCGAAACCTTCTACATGTTCTTTTTCTTTTTGAAGAAGACTTTCAGGTATGAACATTGGCATATAAACATTTTCATGTCCTGACGCTTTGAAACGGGCGTCAAGCTGTTGCTGTATAAGTTCCCATATAGCGTAGCCGTAAGGTCTTAAAATCATACAGCCTCTTACTGATGAGTAGTCGATTAAATCAGCCTTTTTTACTATATCTGTATACCATTTCGCGAAATCATCTTCCATAGATGTTATCGCTGTAACCATTTTTTCTTTTTCATTTGACATTATTTAAAAACTCCTTTTTAAAGTTCAGTATTTTTAATATATTTTACCACACAATCGATTTGTGTTCAACAGATTTTTTAATAGACTTCTTTTGAGACTGCGATATTGCTGTGATTATATAAAAAGAAAAAACATTTTGAGGACGGATAAGGTTTTTTGGGAAAGTTCACAAAAATATTGAGGCTGATTGTCGTGTTAACTTGTTAATTTGTTGATTTATATTGAAGAATATGATAAATAATGGTATAATTATAGAGGAATTTTACAAAAGAAGTCTATGTTGTTTTGTGAGATTTTGTTAATGTAATAATGTGCGGAAGTATTACGCGCGGATTTTTAAAGGGAGGTTTTTTGATGAAAAGACTTAAAAACATACTTATGTTGATTAATGTTGGAATGGTTTTTGCTGTTATTCTTGTTATCGCCGGCTGCGCTATGGTAAGCGTATATGAGCAGAATAAAACGGCTGTGGCAGATTATAAATCAGCTCTTAACGAGGGTTATGATAACAGTATAAAGTATCAGGTTCAAAATGTGATTACTCTTTTAGATGGTATTTACGCTCAGCAAAAGGAAGGTACCCTTTCTGAGGATGCCGCTAAAAAACTCGCCATAGACCTTATAAAAACTTTGAGATATAATGGCGACGGCTATTTTTGGATTGATGATACTGACTATTATCTTGTGGCACATCCTATGCTTTCTGAACAGGAGGGAAATAACAGATATGACCTTACTGATAAAGATGGAGTTAAAATTATTCAGACAATTATGGATATTGCCCTTAATAATAAAGAAGGGGGTTTTTCTGATTTTTCTTTTGATAAACCAGGACAAACAGAACCCGCTCCAAAGAGGTCTTATTCATCTTTGTTTGAGCCGTGGGGCTGGGTTATAAGTACTGGTAATTATGTTGATGATATTGAGGCTGTTACTGTCGCCAGAGAAGATGAGATGTCTTCTTCTTTTTATACTCTTATCGGAATTATAGCCGTTATAAGTGTTGTTCTTCTCGCGGCTTGTGCTGTTGTGGCTTTGATTTTTGCCTCAGTTATCACAAAGCCCCTTAATCATATTATTAATGTAAGTGATGAGGTTACAAAGGGAAATATTAATGTTAATATAAATCCGGCATTTCTTAAAAGGAAAGATGAGATGGGGACTCTTTGCGAGGCTTTTGTAAATATGGCAGGGGTTCTTAATAAACTTATTGACGACCTTACTTTGATGGCTCGGGCTCAGAAAGACGGAAAAGATGATGTTATTCTTGATACTTCTAAGCTTGGAGGCAGATTTAAAGAAATGGGGCTTTTGCTTAATGATATGGTCATTGAAAATGCCAGACAGATTAAGGCTACAACGGGAGCGTTATCTTGTATAAATGAAATCGCTCAGGGTAATTTTGACGCTGAGGCTGATGGGATTGGCGATGATAATAAAATGTTTAATGAACTTATAGAAAATCTGAGAAATCATCTTAAAAGTGTGTATGATGAGATTTCAAATATTGTTTATAACGCTTCGAATGGAAATCTTGAATGTTACGCCGACCGGAATAAATATAATGGTGACTGGGCTAAGCTTATAGGTGAACTTAATCATTTGATAGAGTCAGTTAATAAACCTATAAATGAAATGTCTGATACCCTTAAACTGATGGTTAACGGGGATATGTCCGTAAAGATGAAGGGGGATTACAAGGGAAGTTTCGCTGTTATAAAAGACAGTGTTAACGGTTCAATTGCTCATACTTCTGAATATATTAATGAAATTTCTGATATTTTGTCAAAAATGTCACAACATAATTTGGATATTACTATTGACAGAGAGTATGTTGGAGATTATGGACGTATAAAAGATGCTATGCTTCTTATTATATCAAGTTTTAACAGACTTATAGGAGAAATAAAAGCCTCGGCGGGACAAGTGGCTGATGGCGCCAGACTTATCGCTGAGTCAAGCGTGGATTTATCAGAGGGTGCCTCAAGAGAAACGAGTACTGTGGATAAATTTAATGTCTCTATAAAAAATATTCTTGAAAAGTCAAAAACTAATACCGCTAACGCTGAAAACGCGAGAGTTCTCGCTAATGAGTCAAAAGAAAACGCTAAAATCGGTTCTGAACATATGAATAAAATGCTTTATTCTATGAGGGAAATTACAGAGGTTTCAAATAATATAAATAACATAATTAAAACTATTGAGGATATCGCTTTTCAAACGAATATTCTCGCTCTTAACGCCGCTGTTGAGGCGGCAAGAGCTGCTGAGCATGGTAAAGGGTTTGCTGTTGTCGCTGAGGAAGTTAGAAATCTTGCTACAAGAAGTTCTCAGGCTTCTAAGGAAACCGCTGACCTTATTCAAGAGATTATTGATAAAATTCAAGAGGGTGTTAATATCGCTGATGAAACCGCTAGCTCTTTGAATACTATGGTTGGGGAAATTGATAACATAGTCGTTACTGTTGAACAGTGTGCTATAGATTCTAAAGAACAATATACAAGTATTGAGGATATTAACAGAGGGGTCAAGGATATCTCAGATATCGCTCAGATAACATCTATGGAAAGTCAAAAATGTGCCGCTACATCTCAAGAGCTTTCGAGCCAATCTGAGGTTTTCAGAGAAATGGTGTCTTCTTTTGTACTTAAAGATTTTGAATAAATTTGAAAAGATTTTTATGCAAAGATAGTGAATAGAGTTATCCACATAAAATTGAATTTGAAATAGGCTTGAAAAGCGTTATCAACAAAGTTATCAACATATCCACTGTTAATAAGTTATGAATAATTAACAATATTGTTGAAATATTGTAGAATAAATGTGAAAAAAATGTGAAAAAAATGTTTATAAGTCAGTTTTGGACAAAAAACACAATATATTGTGCGAAACTTAGATTTGTTTGCGGATATATAGTATATTTTTTCATAAAATGGCTGTGGATTTAAAAAAGTTATCCACATAAAATTGTGGATAACGTGGAAAAGTGATAAAAAAACGCTGATTTATTTTATAATAAATCAGCGTTTTTTTATGTACAGAGACGGCGTAATGAAATTTGTAAGCAAGGCTTACCGCCGTTTTGCAAGATGAGCGGGGAGTTAAAAATAGCAGCCTCCCGCTTGATTAAATTAACGTGAGTTCGATGAAATTTTATAATTAATGGAACCTTTTTCTATCGCAAAAAGGTTCCAAACCTCCAAAAATGCTCTTGAAGCATTAAAAACCTTGAGGTTTCACCTCAAACTCCACAAACTTTTTGAAAAAAGTTTGACAAAAATCTTTGTGCGAAACTACGTTTCGCTGATTTTACTGTTATTTCTCATCGAACTCACGTTAATTTATGAACTTTTCCCAAGAACGCAAAAAAACCTGAAAATTCCCATTCTAAGGAATTCTCAGGGTGTTCTTAAATCATTTTCGTTCATAATTTTACTGATTCATTTGGCAAGCAATGTTTATGATCGCCCATGAACAAATTTCGCTCACTTTTTTCTTTGAAAATCTATTAATCATTTAACCTTTATAGACTCATCGTAATTACAGGTTCTTACGGATATTGATACTAATCTCATTTACAGAAACCATTTTCTTTATAACTAAACGGTCAGCGCTATTACTTCTCGAAAGTGGATAGTATAAAAAATCACAGAATAATTTGAAAAATTTTGAGTAAAAATAATTCTTTCTTTGAATATATTGAAATAACTGTATAATTATATAATAAGACGTCCTTTTGATACAAAATAATAATATCCATAAGAAGTAGAAGCGATACGACAAGCTTCAATAACCTTGATTTCTCCCTGATTTTTCTTGTCTATATAAAAAAAACTTTCCAAATATCGTAAATTATCACTGCTCAAATCTTTAATCGGAAAAATATCAAAATATCCGTCAGACGAATCCACTCTGTAAAAAAATTTATTTTTATCATCAGCCTTTAAATCTTCCATAACTTTATCTCCGCTGCTATAATTAAGTTTTGTTTTCAAAAACCTTCTGTCAATTTTTCCAAGATTAAAAAACTTGACATTTTCTTCTGTTTTCTCATTACTTATAACATTTTCCTCTATCTTTATTTTTCCGTCTCTAATCAAATGGGAATTATCTTTATTTTTTTTTAACTCTCTTATCTCAATTTTTATTTTTAAAAGTTCCTCTTCCCTGTCGCTTATAATTTTTTCTAATTCCTCTATTCTATTAGTAAGTAAATCAATTTGATTGTTTTTAAACTTTTCAAATTTTTCATCCATTCCTATTATTATTGAACCCACTATTTTTTTTATATCTTCACGAAAATAATCAAATAATTCTTTTTTTATCTCTTCCGCGTCCTTTTCGTTCAAATCAATTCCGCCTCCTATAATAAGACAATAATAATATTCTCCTCAAATTCTTAAATGTATCAAAGCGTATCTAAAAAGTTTCTTAAAAGCACCAAAATTATATAAATAACAGATTTTTTTTAATATAAAAATTTGTTAAACTTGAGAAACATCAAAAAATCGAGTAGAAGGCAATTTTCTTGTCCTTCTACTCGTTCAAACTTATCTCAATCAATCTCCTTTAATAAATTTTTATTTCTTCATCGTATAAAATATAAAATTAAATCTATTATTTATTTTCTCATTAAAATAATTATAGAGATCAGTATAAAAACTATATAAATAATAAATTTTTAAGTATACACCTATTTTTAGAGAAAATCAATAAATAAGTATAATTCAGATATATTTTATAATTTTTTATGGATACTTTAATTTTTAAAATACACCATAGTTATTTAAAATAAACCGTACCCAATGAGATAATATCATATTTGCCAAGCATACTTTCCTGTAATATACATGGCTCAACACTATTATCCTGTCCTTTTGCGACTTTAAAAAAGCTTACAGATAAATATCTTGACCTCATTCTCTCATCAATAATAACATTTTTTGATGGATAAATCTCATATTTATTGTTTCCACAGTTTAAAGCATAAAATATACCGTTTGGCTTCTTTTCAAGTTGGTTTCCATATTCGCTAAAACTACATTCCGTCCCATTAAGCTCTTTAGGAAAATCTCCATGATTATTTAAATATAAATTATACTTTTCTTTAATAGTAAAATATTTAGCTGACTGTAAAGTGTCTAAATCTTTTCTATCAGCTTTTCCCGATTTTAAGTTTTCCTGTTCTTGTCTAAACGTGTTGTTTGACAAATTAGATACATCTCTATCCATTCCATAAAACTTATCGTCGCTATCCTTTTTTAACTTGTCTAAATTATTTTCAATATAATCAATTTTATCTTTCAGCGTATCATAATCTTTCTTAAGAGAATTAAAACTCACTCTCAGCTGTTTAAAATAATAACGATAATTATCACCAATTCTTCTGAGCATAATAAAAATAATCACAAGAAAAACAATTACAGCCGCTAACATTACACACAATACTGAAAAACTTATAATACCACTAACAGAATCAAATGAGAAAATAGGAGAAATAGCCGAGGATGTTGTGGAACTTTCAATTGCGACGGAACTTTCAATAAAGCTTTCAACCTCAGCGAAAGCTTTTTGAGTAAACATAGAGGATATTAAGCCTAATATGAAAATCATTATCAAAATATTTTTTAAAACATTTTTTATATAAATACTCATAATCAAATACCTCCATTATTTCGTTTACCTCGTAAAATCTCTAAAATAGCCTGTATTCCAATAATAAATGAAGGATCAACTTTATGAGCGTTAGCGTTTAAGTTTACAATAACTTTCATTCCCTCATAAATATCAAGCCAATCATCAGCGTTTAAATCAATTATCATTTTCTTATCACCGTTAAATATTTTTCTATTAACAATATCGACAAACTTTTTAAGATTTTCAAGTTTAGGTGATATTTCAAAGGTATATTTTAAATTTTGCTCACCGCTGTCAGCGCTGAAATAATCAATATATTTTGAGTTTTCACTCAATTTAAGGTCATAATCAGGACCTATATCAAAGTCCTTGTTTTCATATCGGACAAAGACTTTTTCCCCGTTATACATTTTTTCCGTATTATCAAACTCAATATTGTCAATATCAATACGGCTTAATTTCAACAATCCTTTCGACGCTTCCGTTTTAAGATTGTTTTCATTAAGCGGCTCAATATGAATATTTATTCCCAGTTCATCAGATAATACCTTTCGCATATTTGTAATATATCTTTCACCAACCCAATTATACATCTTTGAGCCGTTTCCAGCAAAATACAAATTAATATCTCTTGAACCGCTCACACTATCCTTAACAAGCTCAAGTGATTTGACAGAATAATACATTATGCCAAAAAATCCAAGAACAAGCTCTTGTTTAAACGGAATAAGCTCGTCGTTATCTCTGCCGTCAACAAAAGATTTTATTTTATCGCCAAATTTAAATATAGCCGGTTCAATATCTGTTCTAAATCTTCTCATAATTCTATCTCTTCCGTCAAAGTTTCCGTTTATAGCCTTAATAGCCTCGTCTATAGCTCTTCCATATGTCGCTCTGTTAAGCTCGCTGATACTTTCCTGTAAAACTGTATAGCTTTCCTCGTTAGTATCGCTCATGATAAGCTCGGCAATAGAAGCTAGGAATATAAGCCTCGAAGCTATATTAACAGATACCTGTATAATATTTTTCGGAGTATTACCCTCAATAACTTTCCAAAATGAAATATCAGTTGAACCTCCACCAATATCTATACAGCCATAAAGCATACACCTCGATGATAACGCCTGCTCCTGAAAAAACTTAGCGGAAACAATACTTTCCGAACAATACTGGCTGCCGTTTGAGTTAAATATAAAAGCGTTTCTGTCGCAAGATTCCCTAAGAGAATCTATTACCGATTTTGTAATATTTTTAAACTCATCAAACGATTCCTGCCTTAAAGAAGTAGGATAAGAAAATTTCCATGTAAATTTACAAGCCTGCTTTTGATAAATAAGGGCGTATACAATATTTTTTATAATTTGGCTCAAATAAGCTTTTAGCGCTCGTTTGTTGTCAGCCGTAGTTCCCCATTTCATTTCAGTTTCAATACAATCGTTGGCGCTTAGCTCAATCTCATAATCAAAAATAACATTACCTATAGAAAACAGATTCTTAGCGTCTGCTGTTTTTTTACTTGAGTTATTCTGATAAATACTCGGATACGCCTTTTGGTTATAATAACGATAAGGCAAAAAATACGCTATATTATCGTCTATGTAATTGGGATTATTATAAATAACCTTGAGGCCATTGTCATCCATTTTTCCAACGCAATCAACCGGCTCAAGAATTCCTCCCCTTTTTTCCCTAAATTCATAAAGTTTACCAAATTCAATAAATTCTGAATTTTCCCCAAAATTGTCGGTTGTGTAAAAAGCTACCGTTGAGGTTGTACCAAAATCTATGGCTACATTATAAACAACTTCTGAATTTGGGTTTACAATAGTCTCATTAGGCTTTGGAAGTATAAAAGCTCCAAGCTCTACCCCGTTCGTTCCGTCAAGAGATACTTTTTTAAATATAATATGTGTCGGTACATCCTCACATTTATAAACCAATCGTTCTCTTTTATCTTTGCTGTACGCTAAATCCAAATCAAAATTATTATCAGCTATTATATCCTCAACCATGATTTCCGCGATATATTTAAAATCCACACTCTGATTTGACGGCATAGCCTCATAAACATAATACTCATTCCATAAGTTAGCACCTAAAATATTATTCTGCGCTTTAATTTTTTGATACGGCCAAATAAAAACAGAAGGTATATCAACGTCAAAAATATCAATTATACTCTCACCTGAATACTCATGTTTAATATGTAGCTGTTTATATGTTCCTTTGCCGTTTACCTCTTTATAAATGGGAAACACAACATGAAATCTGTAAGTTCCGTCAACAATTTTCTCAAGTTTGATTTTTATTTTATCTTTATTTTCATCTGAGAAATTACCGCTGAGAATTTCATCAATTCTCACGTCATAATTAATGTTATATGGCTTAATACGCTCAAAAATATTATTTTTTATAGGCCATATAACATATTTCTCATATCCGCTGTCCTCGAAAGAATCGGTAAACTCTGAAACTTTCGTACCCGTAAAACAATTAATTAAACATAAATCATCAAGGAAAATATCATCCTCACTAAAAAATCCCGTATTAACATCCATTTTTATATTATTTCTGCTTAAAAACTCTTTAAGCTCCGTTGATAATTCCTCAACAACATATAAAGGCTTGTCACTTCTTCCCGTATAAACCTGAATTAAAGGTTTAACGGCGTCAACGTTTATATTTGGATAAATATACTCAAAAACCTCGCTTATTTTTGATACATTTCCATCAAAGTTAAATAAAAAATCAATGAACCTATTTTCATCAAGGCCCCGCGCTTTTAACAGTTCTTCTTCTCCCGCCTCAGAAATAGCTTTATCAAGGTCCTCAATAAAATCATTAATAAAACCACAGGCTAAAGTTATTAAGTTATTTTCCTCCAGAATATTTGTTCTTAAAATTCTTTCTATACATTCAAGCCACTTTCTCATGTATAAATATTGAATACTGTTCTTCGTTATAAAAGGAATAGGGTCAATAAAATCAATCCTTTTATTAATGGTTCCCATAATTTCCTTTTCACAGAGTATTTTAACAATATTTGAGCTATCATAAGAATACATGGGACATACAAGACCTGAATTTGATAAAACCCCAATATTTTGTGTCTCGCCCATATTCGCGCACTCTATAAAAACAAATTCGTCCCAGCAAGAACTATCGCCAAACAATTGGCTGTTTGGCTTTAAATAGATCAAATTTCTATAAAACTTATTAACATTATTCTCTGAATATTTAGCGCTTAAATCTACTTTATGAAAATTTATCTCCAAATCAATAAAATCCTTTAAAGCGATAATAGTGAGTAGCCCTCTCCATTGATTAACAGCGTCCTCATGTAACTGCCCAAAATCATCGGAAACCATAATAGTGTCAAATGAAATAATAGAAGCCCATGGAGAAGGTACTGAAATTTCACTCCTGTTTTTTATTATCGTCTTAGCGCCGTTGTCAGACGTCTCAAGGTCGCTCGCTATATTTCTCAAAGTTGATACCGCGTTATAAGAACCGCCTCCGGCCTCTCCTAAGGAAGAGCCGTCTGTCACCGGATTAACGGCGAGATTTGGATTTTTCCCGTTTCTTAAAGCGTTACTTGTTATATAAGTAAATTTTTTCCCCGCCATTAATTCTCGACCTCTCTTCCGCATAATTCCATAACATCACGCATAAAAACAGTAAACGTAGTCATACTGTCGGTTATGGGTTTAACCGTATTGGTAGCTAATTCCTCTATAATTCTCTGACCTGTATAACGCTTATTTTCGGATTCAGGACTCTCATTAAAAACAACCGTGGCCATGTTTTCAAGTTCTCTAAATTTATATCCAGTAAAACCGCATGATACAGTCTCCGGATTATATAAATTTCCATACATATCGCTGACGTTAAGCCATTTTACCTTACTGTTTATTTTGTAATCAAATATTCCCGAATCATCACGAATATTTCCTGAATCATTTGGTAGTATAAGCTGGCTCCAGATCCAAGACAAATATTCCTCACAGTAATCTTTTAAAATCACATTAAAATTATGGCTTTTCAAAAAATTTCTTCCATAAACAGACTCATAATTTTTAAGCCAGCCAATATTTTTTTTTCTGTTTTCAATCATATCGCTAAGAAGTTTTGTGTACAGACTTGAGAATAAAAAAAACGTTGACATTTTTCTCACTATATTAGCGTTTTTAACAACATTATTTAAAGTTTCAGGAATTATATACTCATCAGCCTTTTGTTCAATAACATAAAATTTAGTCCTAAAAGTATCGTTTTTAGGAGCGACTAAAAAATCAAATAATGTGGCGGCGGCGTAAGTTTCTATATAATGAGGCTTATTTTTCTGCTCTCCCCCGCCCTCAGAATAAGGAACATTCATAAAATTCTCCTCATTCTCACCAATAAAATACATAGTCCTGAATATATCGTCAAAACCCTGAGACTCATAAAATGATAAAGCCATTTTCACTTTTGAGTTAAATGTTCTCCAATTTATATTTAAAGAGGTTTTCTCTCCTTGTTTTCCGACAGGCCTAAAATATGGCATAACCAAAACCGCCCCAATAGGAACATCCTCTTTAATATTGTTCTTTATAATTCTGGCTATCGTAGGTATTCCCGAAGCTCCCGTCCCGCCGAAAACCGAGCCTACTATAAATATTTTATCTCCATCTCCGATATGCTCAAAATATCTTTCCCAAACTTCTGAGAATTTGTGATTCTCACCTAAAATATTTAACGAAGTGAAATAAGAACCTATAGAAGTATGACCATAAAATCCCTCGTTGAGTTTTTTGCTGAGTTCCTCTTTTGTATAAAGAAACTCAAGAACATTCTTAGCGTCGTCGTTTAAATTAAAATCCCCGATATGGCCTCTCATATCGTTATCATTTGAGTCCAAAGGCGACCAGTATAGCCCCCCGTCTTCCTTATAACAGCTCACAAGAGGCAGATCAGTAAGCTTTTGAAGAGCTTTGTACTTTGAGTATAAACTTCTGAGTCCGTTCATATCCCCGTTATTTCCATCAGAATCTATACACATAACCTTATAATTGTCAAATGATTTAATTCTCTCGTCATCAAACCCTCCCGAAGCCAAAAGGTGAAACAACGCTCTCATAACTCTTGTTCCGCTTCCTCCTATAGGAAGTATATAACAAGTACTCATAAAAACCCCTCCGCATATTTTTATAATATTTACCTTACACTTTAATACGCCGTATCCAAACTTTCAAAAATACAAAAGTCAGCGGAAAGGAACAAAGTCCGAACGCCAAATTTTCGAGCAAAAAACAGTAGAGAGAATAAACTCCGCTATTTGTTCAACTATAAATAAAACAAAAGAAATAGTCGAACATGAAGTGTCCTCCGGATTAACTCTCAAAAATAAAATTGATAAAACGGCGCCTATAATAATCGCTAAAAATAAGTATATAATCCACGCTACGCTTGAACGAAAAAAAGCTCCGCAGTACATAGAAAATATCATTATAATAAAATTAAAAACAAACGAGGCAATAGTCCCCCAAAAAAACCAATTAAAAAAAGAATTTCCCCAATCCTGAGGGGTATATAATAAATCTTCAGGGTAAGACGCTCCCGAAAAATACAAAGAAATAAGAAACCCTATAAGCAAAAAACATATAGCCGTAATAAGAGAAACAACCAGTCCCGTCAATGAACTCGACCAAGGATTTTTTCCTTTACCCATAACAATTCCTCCTAAAAGTTATTCCGCGTCACTCGCTTTTCCCACATAAACTGAAAAAGTGTTTTGAGTAACGTTTCTATTAATTTGATAGCCGTAAATAGAATTAAACAACGTATCTAAATTTGAGATTTTATTCGTTCGGGACCATTCTTTAACCCACTTAGGCATATTCTCTTTCGACATAAATTGTTTTACGTTAATATCAAGTTTAAAGAAATTTCCCTCCGATTTAGGAAATTCCGCGGCGTTGTCCATCATAAAATTAAAAAGCATAGAGTTGTTCTCATCGTCAACTCTCCATTTGCCTTGGTTTTCTCCACCCTCGGCAATCTGTACCTTAATAAAGTCCTCGGCGTTCGCTCCATATTCCACCAGCTTGCCGTCTTTCGGAATATACATTTTTGTCTCAAGCTCACAATCTAATGAGCTTAATTTAACCTCGTCAATTATATTAAAAGGCACGTCAAGCTTAAATTTTCCGGCAAGCGTTTTATCGCCGTCTAAAACAAGCGACTTCATAGCGATATAGCTTATATCGTTTACGGTAATATTTTTCGCTTCCTCTTTCTTGTTTTCATCGGCATCACTTTTAGGTGGCATAACCTGAACATATCTGTTTGTTACAGACGCTCCGCCTACATCAGCGAAATTAACAGTACCCTCTATGTATTTATATAAATCTTTTGAGTAATAATTATCATTTATCTCAGAAAAACTTCCCTCAGTCTCATTCGTGATAGTAAATGACGGAATTTGCTTAACAGTCCCGTCTTGTGTTTTTTCCTCTTTATATTCGTATAAATAATAAGTTCCATTCTCAATAGGTTTGATATCTTTATAATTAATCCCCATTATGCCGTTATCATTAGCGAAAATCTGATAATTAATATTTCTGACTATATCTAACTGAAGTCCACCATCCGCCTGACCTCCCTCAGAATTTTCATAAGCCGCGACATTAGGATTCTGCTTAAAATTAGATATAAATTCCGACGTTTTTTTATTAGAGCCGACAACTACTATAAAAAAAGGCCTTACCTCGGTATCGACCCCAATAATGGCTACCGCTTGATTTTTAGCTAAAACACCGGTAATAGCTGAAACCATAGAAGTGTAATCGCCAAGCTGCGTTGTAAAATCCGTGACAATAACACTAAACTCATTTTCCTTTGTATTTTCTAAAACATCTTTAACAATACTATTCGATTTTCCAGAATAACTTTTCTCATTAATTATTTTTTTTACAAAAAAATCTCCGTCAAGCTTTTCTACTTCATCCTTCACCGAATGTATCTCAAAATTTAATGAATCGTTTGTACTAAGTTCATTCGCCGTACTATACGCGGCATATACAATATTTTTAAAATTCGCGTCGCTTATATATTCTTTTAAACTCTCGTTTGTATCCATATAGAAATTTACGCTTTCATCAAAAGTAAGTTCTTCCGCCGCCAAATTTATATTTTTATTGTCATAATCCACAACCCTGGAAGAACAGCCCGTTATAAAAACTATAGCAATCGCCGCCAATACTGTTTTTTTCATAATTTTTTTCAACATATAGTCCCTCCTGTAAAAAAACAATATATCGCTTAAAATAACTAAATTATATACCTCTCTTTCTAAGGATAATAAAATTAAATTCTGCCATAAAGTACACTTTATGACAGTTTTTTAATCAAAAAATATCTATGTCAATTATACTATAGTTAAAATAAATTGTCAATTAATGTTGATGTTTTTTAATAATTGGTAATCCCTAAAAAATCTGGAAACTCTAAGTTTTTTTTAAATCAGGAAACTTAAAAAAACAAGGAAAAACACTCTTTAAAATTTTTATTTTTAAAGAGTGTTTTTTATATTTAATATTCTATAAGGTTATCAACACTTCCAACATTATAAACATTTACAAAACCCATTTTTTGAGCTTCCAAAAGCGCTTTCTCTGCTCTTCCACCGCCTTTACAGAAAAATATCAAAACCGTACTTCTATCATATTTCGCGATTTCTGAAATTCTGGAAACAGGTATATTTACCGAATTATTATAATGGTATTGATTGAACTCATTTTCCTCTCTAACGTCAATAAACAAAGCGCCTGAACTTTTCATATTAAAAGCTTCCTCAACGGAAATATTGTTTTGTCTTATATCGCTTATCTGGATTTCAAACTCCGATTGTGTATTAGCGTTTAATTTGACGGTATCACCTTGAAAAGAAATAGTCTTTATATCATTATCTGAAAATTTTTTTAATTTATAACATTTAATACAAGGGGTAATCACAATCACAATACCATCATCACAGGCTAAATAGAGCTGGTCTCCATAAACATCAATATCGTTTACTTTATATTTTGTACCGTAAATATAATCAATATCGCTTTCAGCAAAATAATCATACTCAACAGGTTGCCAAATAAAACCAAGTCCGCTTATAATAACTTGCTTTTCTCCTGAAATATTATCATAAACAAGAGCGGCGAAATAACCGTTCCAATTAAATAACTTTAAAAATTTACAATCGCTTCCATACTGGTTATTATAACTCATGGTGGAAACAATTCCATTCATTACACGCTTTATAATACCATCAGGAGAAATTTCCAGTTTTATACCTTTAATCTCGGCATTTAAATAGCCGCTGTTACTTTGATTTAATGAAATAAAATTCCTTAGAGCGTTAATATTCTCAGGATTTTTCATATTCACGCCAACTTCCTGAGCAAAGACATTATTCGCCATACTTCCTCTAAATATGGATAACATGACCAAAACAGCCGATATTTCTTTTCTCATAATCTTACCCCTCCGTTAAATATCATTTACTCAAAAGTCATTTTATCATTTTTTTCTCAGCGGGAAAAGTATAGCCGTTTTCATTTAAAGCTTTTTGTAAAATACAAGCCACATCTTCCGCCGTGAAAATTTCTTTTCCCATAACTTTTATTTTCTCATCAAATCTCTCAGCGGAAACAATTTTGTCGTCAACCGATAACGGGTCAAGTAAATATTTTAATCCAATAGAAGCGTCATTAACGTCTATTTTTCCATCACTGTTCACATCACCCAGAATAAATTCGACTTTGCCATCTCCGTCCGTTCCCACAATAATTGAGATAGGCTCTGATATTCCTGTTCCACCTATTCTCACAATATAGGTCTTATCAGCCTCTAAAGTACCTTTCACACCTAATTTAAAAGAAAATTCCCCATCAGGATTTGTATATATTTTTTGATTAATATAATAAATATTATCTTCATTATAACTCCCGTCTTTAACTTCTGTCAATAAATAAGTAAGTTGTTGTTCCTCAGCGACATCCGACATGTTTCCCGTTATATTCACAAAACTTCTCGCGTCATCCGTTTTAGCGGAATTTAAAACAATAGACGGTGCCCCCGCAAACGTAATACAACAAAAGCAATTTGCCAAAATAAACACTATACTAAAAAAACATATAAACCGTTTCATAACACATTTTCATTCCTTTCAATATTTACTCAAAATTTTTCAAGTCAATTTTCTTAAATTAAATATAATTGTTGTAAATAATGACCCAAAACTTAATTAACGTGAGTTCGATGAAAATTTATGATTAATGGAACCTTTTTCTATCGCAAAAAGGTTCCAAACCTCCAAAAATGCTCTTGAAACATTAAAAACCTTG
>CATJCJ010000308.1 GCA_949738935.1 uncultured Eubacteriales bacterium
CGGTCATCCAGAAGAAACGGCCGGCAGCAGCAGCGAGGAAGACGATTACAGCAGCAGCCGGGTGCTGCTCGTTGAGGACAACGAGCTGAACCAAGAAATCGCCACCGAGCTTTTGGGGATGACCGGCGTCCAGGTCGAAGTGGCCAATAACGGCGCTGAGGCGGTAGAGATGTTTGAAAAGGCGGCGGCAGGATATTATGACATTATTTTTATGGATATCCAGATGCCGGTGATGGACGGCTATGAGGCCGCCCGGCGCATCCGCGCCTCCGCTCATCCCGACGCGGCAGAGATATGGATCGTCGCGATGACGGCCAACGCCTTTGTAGAGGATGTGCGGCTCTCCAGAGAGGCCGGCATGAACGAGCACCTCTCCAAGCCGGTAGAACTGGAGCGGCTGATGGAGGTCCTTCGCCGCCGGCTGTCGCCCAAAACAGCGACGCTTTAAGTTTTCACGCCAAAGGGGGGATCGCGATGCAGCCATATCAGCAGAAATATCTTGAAAATCTTCGGCAGATCGCTGCCTTGACCCAGCTGCCCCGGCCGGATGATCTGAGCTTTGACCAATACGCCGGCCTGCTGCAGCAGAACGAAGCGCTTTACCGTCAGCTGGTCAAGGAGGGCATGGCCCTTCTGCGCAGCCATCTTTTCCCGCTGCTGGACGATCTTTTTGGAGCAGACGAGGAAACGCTTGCCGATCTGTCGGCATTTTCTTTCCAGCTTTACGACGGCCAGACCGAGCTGGATGCCGGGCTTTTCTGTCAGATCCACCAGGCCCTTTTGAGCTTAGCCCGGCAGCGCCGCGACCGGTCGGCCATGATCCGCGAGCTTTACTGGCTGGGGATAGGCCGCAACAGCCAATGCAGCAAGCTGATGGGGATGGACTTTCCGGTGGTAGAAAAATATATGATCCAGATGCGGCTCTGCTTTACCGAGGCGGCGGCCTATCTGAAATACTATGACGAGATCGAGGACACCGAGACCTGCGGCTATATTCTGCGTTCCCGCGCCAATATTTCTTTGGGGCAGTTCAAAACCCCCAGCGAGAAGGTGGCGCTGGTCAGGAAGACGCTGGAAATTCTGAATGATAAGGAATACCAGAAAAAGGAACCGACCCTGCCCTGGGCGCGCTATATCTATATGACCCATCAGCATATGGCCGCCAGCATTTCCTACAGCCGGGAAAAGGTGATGACCCCGGAGGACATGGCTTCGATCATGGAATCGGTCTATATTGTCTATCAGCGGCGCATCCAGGAAGCCGAAGCGGAGCAGAAGCCGCCTTCGGTGCGCTGGGCCTTTCCCTATTATGCGATCGAGTTTTACTGCGGCCTCAGCAGTCTTGACCGGCTGCTGACCAAGATAGAGGATCTGATCGACGCGGCCGACAGCAGCGATTTTTCTGCCGACGGGATGTATGGGGCGCTGTCGATGCCGGCTTTTTACTGTCAGTTTCTGCAGCAGTACCCGGAAAAGCAGCCGTCGCGGTTCCGGTATCTGGAAAGCCTCCACAAAAAGGTCGACAGATATATCGACGCCTTTCCTGATCCGGTGGGAAATGCGGCTTTTTTCCGCTGCCTGCAGCAGCAGGTCTACACCTACATCGAGGTACCGGGCGGCGTTCCCTACG
>CATJCJ010000309.1 GCA_949738935.1 uncultured Eubacteriales bacterium
AAAAACTATTAAAATTTCATTCAGTGAAAATAATATCATTACGCTCCAAAATGATTTTATTTTCGCTGATTTTTTGTGTATATTTTGTTTTTAGACAGGCTTTTTTAAACTTTAGACAGGTTCTTACACTTATTCTTCAAGCAAAATATCGGTAGTAACATCAAACAGTTTGGCAAATATTTTAAGTTCAATATCAGTAACAAAACGCTGACCGCTTTCAATTCTCTGAACAGCATTTTTATCAATATCCAACCCCAAAAGCTGCAATTTATCAGCCAAAGCTCTTTGAGAATTAGGTTTTTCCATTAGCTTTCTATACTTTGCTATATTTTCGCCGCTAATATTGTTAAGTCCCTTATCGCTTCTGTTTTTGTACATAATAATCAACTCCTAACATAAAATTCATCAAATTTTGACATTTAGTGCTTGTCATATTTGTAATTTTATGATATAGTGATTATATTATTGACATTCACTAGATGTCTAATTTATTTTAAGGAGATGTTATTTTATGAAAAAAAACAAAAAATTATTTATTGTATTATCAGCCGTAATCACATCAACACTGTTATTATCCTCATGCGGAAACTCATCATCAATAAACAAAAAAACTTATCCGTTGATAATAAAACAGACTCTCTTTCGACCCAAATCCAAACCGAAGCCCCGACTCAAGCTGAATCCCTGACTCAAGCTGAAGTCCCAACTCAAGCTGAAGCTCCAACTCAAGCTGAAGCTCCTATTTCATCAGAATTAACTTTAGGAAGTAAATTTGTTTTTGACGACATAGAAATTATATTAGGCGACTCTTATACTTTTACAACGCTTCAAAATCAATTTTCTGATAATAACGGTAAAAGCGTAATATCATTACCCATAACCATTAAAAACATAGGCGATAAAACAAAAAGACTTAATATGTTTTACTACAAATTTTTTGGCAGTAAAGGAAATGAACTTGATAGTGTAGGAAGTTATTTCTCAGATGAGGGTGACATTGACTCCGCCAAAGAAATGAGACCGGGTTCCTCACAAAACACACATATGCATATTTTGTATGATGGAGACGGAGATTATTATATTAATTTTGACAATTTCCATGAAAAACTTGAGGTAAAAATCCCGATTGTAAAAAAATAGACATAAAATGAAAAAACACCGCACAGATATGCGGTGTTTTTTCATAATTAAAGATTTTCTTATTTAAAAATAACTATTTTCTTAGGATTGTTTACAGGAGGAATACTCATAGTCATAACGTCCCCATATTCAACATATAACTCTGAATTTTCCTTTATATCATCAACAGAAGCTTCTGTCCCATCATCAAAAACAATAACAGCGTCATCACCTATAGCTAAGGCAACCTCACCCTTTTCCGAATCCTTTACCAAAACAGAATCATTATCTAAAGAAACAACTTCAGCGTTTTTTTCAACAGTCTCAATTTTTTCCTCATCATTTTTATCAGAAGATTTTTCTCCCATAGATTCTGTAGTTTCCTCAGAGGAATTCTCACCACTTACAGATTCTGTGGTTTCCTCAACGGAAGTGGTTTCTTGCTCATCTTCTAAAGTTGTAATATATACATTATAAGGCTCAGTCTCATCAACTTTTACATCCATCCCCATAATTTCCGATAAAAGAGTTACAGGAATATAAGTTACATCATCAATTAACTCAGGAGCTTTATTTAATGGCATAGGAGCTGTTTTAGCGATAGTATATCCATCTGTTCCTATAGAGAATGTCACATACTGAGGCAAATCGCTTACAATCACAGTTTTAGTTTCTCCCCGCCACTCAACAGTATATCCCAAAGCCTCAAAAACTTTTCTGGCAGGAATCATAGCGATATTCTCCGAAATAACTACGTCAGCGCTGTCAAGTTTCTCACCATTTATAACAACAGAATTCTCAAAATCAACACTAATATCTTCAGATGTTGTTTCCTCTGTACTTTCTTCTTTCTCTGTTGTTTTCTCTGTACTCTCTTCTTTCTCTGTTGTTTCCTCTGTACTCTCTTCTTTCTCTGTTGTTTCCTCCGTACTCTCTTCTTTCTCTGTTGTTTCCTCTGTACTCTCTTCTTTCTCTGTTGTTTCCTCAATATTTACATCTTTTATCGCTTCCGCTGAATCCTCAGCAAATACCCCCGCTGACGGAACTGCGACAGAAACAGCAAGAATTGTTGCGGCAGCCAATTTCAATACATTTTTTTTCATTTTGCGTTTCCTCCAATTATAATTTTGTCATATACACATTAGATTAAGAAACACTCAAATCAAAAATCAGCGTTTCTTTCTAAAACAATATTAACATACCATCTCACAAAAATAAAGTTACGTTTATATTTCTAATATATCTGTAACAAACATTTATTGGAGTTTCACTCTTGCGATATCATTCATATTGTGATAATATCTTGAAAGAAACTATCATAAAACACTTTCAACATGGAGGAATTAACAAATGCGAATAAGAAGAAAACCTTGGGCGGAAAATGAATTCAACACAAACAAGAACTACATAAAAGAAGCAAAACCAAACAAAGGCAAATGGAAAGACCTTTTCAAAAATGACAATCCAATTCATGTAGAGATAGGGTGCGGAAAAGGACAGTTTATAACAACCATGTCAAACCAAAATAAGGAAATCAACTATATAGCGATTGAACGTAAAAGTATGGTTATAGTATCAGCGTTAAAAAAGGGACGAGAAAAAGAAGTCGGAGAAAATCTAGTTTTTTTCACGGCGGATGTTGAAAACTTAAAAGACTATTTTGCCAAGGGAGAAATTGAAAGACTTTACATCAACTTTTGCGACCCGTGGCCAAACAAAAAAAAGTGGGCAAAAAGAAGGTTAACCCACAAAAATTTCTTAAAACTATATGGAGAGATTTTTGGAGACAAAGGAGAAATTCATTTTAAAACTGACAACCGAATACTATTCGAGTTCTCGCTAAATGAATTTGCTTCTCAAAAAGGCTGGAGTCTTAAAAACATTTCCCTTGACCTACACAACAGTAATTTCAATGAAAATGTAATGACCGAATACGAAGAAAAATTCTCAAGAAAAGGTCAGCCGATTTTCAGGCTTGAAGCCATATACAAAAAAACTACAGATTAAAGCTTACGGGCTCCGCCCGCACCCGCAAGCTTTCTTGAAAGAAAGCTTGGCAAAGAACTTTAAAAGCAAAGCTTCGCTTTGCTATAGAAAATTAAAACTATCGGCAACTATATTTCCGCCGAAAAGTCTTATTTTTCTCAGCGAAACATATTTTCGCTTTTAAAGTTTATGGGTACGAGCAAAGCCCGTAATCTTTTCTCTATAGTAGTTAAATTATACATTAAATCTAAATAACACAACATCGCCGTCCTTAACAACATAGTCTTTGCCCTCACTTCTGACAAGTCCCTGTTCTTTGGCAGAGTTATAGCTTCCAAGACGAGTAAGGTCATCATATGTAACAACCTCAGCGCGAATAAAGCCCCTCTCAAAATCGCTGTGAATTTTTCCGGCGGCCTGAGGAGCCTTTGTACCGTTTGTAATTGTCCAAGCCCGAACCTCCTTAACTCCGGCGGTAAGATAACTTATAAGACCAAGAAGTTTATAGCTTGCCTGAATAAGCCTGTCCAATCCGCTTTGGTCTGTTCCAAGGTCATTTAAAAACATTTTCTTTTCTTCCGAGTCAAGCTCAGCGATTTCCTCTTCTATTTTAGCGCAGACAACAAATATTTCAGAACCCTCATCTTTAGCAAAATCTCTCACACTTTGAACATAAGAATTATCAATTCCGTCGCCCGCCAAATCCTCCTCAGAAACATTAGCCGCATATATAACAGGTTTATACGTCAAAAGAGTAAGACTTTCAACAAAAGCCTTTTCATCAGGGTCATCAAACTCAACTGTTCTGGCGTTTTTACCGCTTTCCAAAACTTTTTTGATTTTATTAAGTATGTCAAGCTCTTTTTTCAATCCTTTATCAGCCTTAGCGGCTTTTTCTGTCTTTGAGATTCTTTTGTCCAAAACATCCAAATCAGAAAAAATAAGTTCCATATTTATAGTCTCAATATCTCTAAGAGGGTCAACACTTGAGTCAACATGAACAATATTATCGTTTTCAAAACAGCGAACAACATGAACAATAGCGTCAACCTCACGAATATGTGACAAAAATTTATTTCCAAGACCCTCTCCTTTACTGGCGCCCTTAACAAGTCCGGCAATATCAACAAACTCAATAACCGCCGGAGTAACTTTCTGAGTTTTATACATATCAGCCAAAACATCCAGTCTATCATCAGGGACAGGAACAATCCCAACATTAGGGTCAATAGTGCAAAACGGATAATTAGCCGACTCAGCGCCGCCTTTTGTCAAAGAATTAAACAAAGTGCTTTTTCCAACATTCGGCAGTCCAACAATACCTAACTTCATAATCTCAAAATTCCTTTCAAAAAATAAAGTGATTAGAGCCTGCCTAAAAACTATTAAAATATCCAAATTTTTGTTTTTAGACAGGTTCTAAAGAAAAATTCAATCAAATCAATCGTTTCTGCCCAAAATATAGCCGCATAAGACACCTTTTATAAATACCACCAAAACAACTGCGATACTTATCCCAATGACCAAACTCTTTTTCTTTTTCGGAATAAAAATTCCTTTTTTAGGTGACATCTCAATTTGTTTTTTAACAGCCCGATAATGTTTTTTTGCTCTCGCGTATGCCATAGCTAAAAACCTCCTTAAAATTTCACAAATATTTATAAATACAGTTTTGCGGGATACTCAAAGCCTTATAAGCCTCACCCCATTTTAATTATAATATTATATTAACACATTTTAAGAAATATTGGAAGAAAAAATTTTTCACTCAATAGTATTCCCCAAAACAATCTTTTTAATTATAAAAATTCATAGAGCCCGTCTAAAATCTATTAAAATATCCAAATTTTTGTTTTTAGAC
>CATJCJ010000310.1 GCA_949738935.1 uncultured Eubacteriales bacterium
CCCCTCACTCTTAAATGATAATCTTTTCAGGCTTGTTTGTCAATATATAAATCACAAAAAGGAGTTGGCAAAAATGCTTGATACTATTTTAAACGTGGCAGACGCTGTTTTGACCCTTGTATTGGTAATTATGATAATAAGGAGGTGGAAATGATGAGTATAGGCGAAAACATAAAGGAAATGCGTCAGAAAAAAGAGTGGACACAAAGAGAATTTGCCAAAAAGGTTGGAATAAACCAGTCAATGGTTGCCCAAATCGAGAGAGGGACAAAAACTCTTACCGTACCCCTTGGGAAACAGATAGCGGAGGTTTTCGGCTGTACTCTGGACGAGCTGACTAACGAGGCGGGAGGCGTTCCAAATGGCAGGTAAAAGAGAGGCGCTTCTTGCGGAGGCTATTAAGGATAACACGGCAATGTTTACATCAGAGGATATTTTGACGGCAGGAGGGATTAATATTAAAGAAGTCTCTGAACTGCTTAATAAGGTTAGCAGTAATACAGATGAAATTATTAGGGAGTTTTTGAAAGGGAAATAAGTGTTTTTAAAACTGTAATACAAAAGTAATTTTAAATTTATTATTGATAAAGAAGAAAACAACGCAGAGTAGGGTGATGAATATGAAAGTAAATTACACGGGTGACCGTATTTCTGTCGGTGAGGCGGCGGAAATGCTGGGTATGAACCCGCAGAGGGTAAGGGTGTTAATGCAGAGGGGGAAGCTGCCGATTGGGATAGCCGACAGGACGGAGGGGGATAAGAGTTATACCTATTATATTTATAGGGGCAGGGTTACGGCGTTCTTAAATGGACTGGATTTAATGGGAACATTTAGAAATGAAAAAGAACAGACAACATAAGTCATCTGTTCTTGTTAAACAGGAATAGGAGGAGTGACAGTTCCTATTTAAGGCTTACATCTTTTGCAAGGAGTACGCCCCTGATTTTCGGCTTGTGATTTGGAAATAGCTCTACCTTTACCTTTTAGAGTTGAACAGCTTTCACGGTGATATTTATTTCCGGTTGCGCCTATATAGACAGTTTGTGATGAATCATCATCAAAATCATCAACTTCTTCAATAGCACTATTGTCTGAATCGGAGTCATAATTTGTATTTGACATAGCTATTGTAGTAGTTTCTGTAGTAGTTTCTTCGATGGTGGTTTCCTCAATAGTGGTTTCTTCGATGGTGGTTTCCTCAATAGTGGTTTCTTCGGTGGTAGTTTCTTCAATAGTGGTTTCTTCAGTGGTGGTTTCGATTCTAGGAATTTCAGGTAGCTCTAATTCGAGTATTTTTGAATCAGAATTTCCACAGCCTGAAAATAAGAAGGTGAAGATAATTATGGTGTAAATAAGTTGTTTGAATTTCATGGTAAATATTATCCTTTCTGTATAAATATTAAAAAAGTAAAAGTTAAAAGCACTCCAAACAATAAAATTTAAAATTATTAGAAAGCAGGTGTAAAAATGTCAAAAGAAAATTTACTTACTATACCGTGTGAACTTGCAAAAGATACATTAAAACTTATCGACAATATAGATGCTAAAAAATTTATAACAGAAAATGCAATACTTTCAGCAGAACCAGAAATAAAAGATATGGGTTTAAGTGTTTCAAATGTTAAAGTAAATTATCCTATAAAAATGGAACTTTACGAAGATGGTACTGCAAAATGTTATGTAAGCATTATTTGTTGATTAAGTATATTGAACCTATTAATTATGTGAAAATAGAATCAAATATTTTTATAGGTTCCTATAGAATATTCAACATTTTCGGGAAACACAGGCTCGTTATTTGAAAGCCATAAGAAAACATAGCTTCTAACAGGAGTATTAAAATCAGTTCCACCAGTTGGTAAGCGAAATGTAATAAATTCTTTCCAACCTAAACTAGTAATATAATCATAAATATGCTGTTTTTCTTCAGAATTTGTTGTTCCTCTTTTAAAATCAACAGATATTGTTGTTTTCATTTGTAGTACCTCCTAAAAGTAATTGTTATTTGAAGGCTTTTAACTTTACTATTTAATAAAACCTAATTGCCCTTTTGATTTTCAAAGGAAAATAAGGTTAAATTAACTATTTTTTGCTTTTATATATCCTTTAAGCTCGCCTTTAAATTCGGCTTGCTTTATTGGGTCAAGTTGGTTGTAGAGGTCGAGGAGTTCTTGTTGGTTGGGAGAAAGATTATTTTGATTTTCTTTTCCAAATATAAGATAATCAGCAGAAACATTAAATTTAATGCAAATTTTCGCAATGGAATCATTTTTAAAATTTTCTTTTTTCCAAGTTGGAAGATTTCCACTGCTTCCGGTTATTTCTTTGCAAAGTGCTGTAATAGTGGTGTTATGATTTTTACATAAATTTTCTATACGTTCAAACATTTAAAAACCTCCTGAAAATTTTATTCAAAATTTTGAATAAAATATATTGACAAATTCAAAATATCGAATTATAATATAACTAAGCTAAGAAGTTAGCTACGAAACCACAAAAAGAAGGCAGAAAAATATTGAAGATTGGCGTCTTAAATTTTTTGAAATTTTTTTGTGGTTTATCCTTAATCGTTTAGTGAAATATTTAGCTATTTATACTATTTTATCACAAAAACGAATGTTTGAAAATATTTTATTGAAAAAAGTTAAAAATTAAAAGGAGGTTTTATAAGTTAATGGATTTGAATGATGAAAACTTTGGAATAGAAGTTAAAAAGAAACTTCTGGATATGAGAATGCAACAGCTTGAACTTGCTGAAAAGTTGGGCATAAGCAAGGCGTACCTAAGTGAAATCCTTAGCGGTAAAAAGGAATCGCTTGATGTGAAACGAAAAATACTTTCTATTATTGATGAAGAGTGTGAAAGTGAGTGTGTTTCGAATGACAGGTAAAAGAGAGGCACTTCTTGCAGAGGCTATTAGAAATGAGATAGCGATATTTACATCAGAGGATATTTTGACGGTGGCAGGGATTGACATCAGAGAGGTTTCTGAGTTGCTTGATAGAGTCAGCAGTGACAGGGAAAATGTTATTAGTGAGTTTTTGAAGAATAAATTGTAGAGTTAATTTTTGAAAGGGGTGATTTTTATGAATGTATCTAATTTTGATGATTTGCCTTTGGTTCTTAATGCTGAGCTTGTTAAAAAAGTTTTGGGAGTAAGTAAGGCTTCTGTATATAACTTATTTCATTCAGAGGGATTTCCGTCATTTTGTGTTGGCAAACGAATGCTTGTGGCAAAGGAAGCATTTAGAGTGTGGCTTGAAAGTCAGAAAAAAGAAAGTTAAATTTTACTTTATTTATGAGGTGATAATTTTGAAAACACATAAAGTGATTATTAAGCATACTTATGATAGTTTTAAACTGTTACTTGATGATTTTGAATTAAAAGGAGTAACAAGTTATGAGTTAAAGTGTAACGAGGGCGAAGTTCCAAAACTCACAGTAACATTAGCTGTTGTTCCCGAAGAGGTTAAGATTTAGTTAATTGGAAATTTTATTTCAAGGTGAGCAAAAGAGGTGATAAGAAAAATGAGTTTTTCTATAAATTCTTTGCTAGTGGGGTTGAGTTTAGTGCTCTTGATAAGTACATTTTATTTTCGTCACAAAGAAGAAATTAATTATAAAAAAAGGGAAAAGTTCATAAGAGAATCTTTTAAAGAATTTCCCTCATTACAGCATATTCTTTTAATACAGGAAGAATATACACATAGAGTGTATATGAAAGGTTTATCAACAGATTTAGTTGTTTTAAGTTTAGCTGTTAATTTATATCTTCATTTGATGTAAAATTTGAAACTGAAAGAATGGGATAATAAGGTAAAATCAAGGAGGTTGTAAAAGTGATTAAATACTATGAAATCAATGAACAGACGGCAAAATTAGCGAATAATATAAACTCACTCAATATCTATGTGGAAGGAAGCGCAACGAAAGAGTATAGAAATCTTGTGGATAATGTTTATAAAACCGTTGAAAAGATATCGGAGGAAAAACCTCATTTGGCGGAAAAAGCGGAGGGAATGGCTGATAGATACAGCCGTAAACTTGCGGAATATTATAATGCTTATTATAGGAATGAGGCAAGCTGTCCGAGTATACTGGTTTCCGGTCGGGCAAACTTTCCGGTACGTAAAAAGGAGAAACAAAATAACCGAAGAGAGTCTTTAAACAAAGAATGGCGGTATCTAAACGATTATGTCAAAAAAATTGAAAATCTTCTTACTATGAGACAACCGATTTTATCAAATGATGAGAAAGCCATTGAGCTTTTGAGAGATAAAATTGAAAAGCTGGAAGCGGAGCAGGCAAAAATGAAAGCGGTTAACGCCTATTACCGTAAAAATAAAACACTGGAGGGCTGTTCTGAGCTTACAGCAAAGCAAATCAAAGAAATAGAGCTAAGTATGGAAGATAGTTTTAATTATGAAAAAAAGCCTTTTATGAGCTTTCAGTTATCCAATAATAACGCCGTTATCAGAAATACAAAGAAACGTCTGGAGAAACTTTTGCGGGTAAAGGAAGATGGTACTTGTGAGAAAGAAAACCGCTTTTTTAAAGTGGTTGAAAACACAGAGCTTATGAGATTGCAGTTAATATTTGAGGGTAAGCCCGAACCGGAGGTAAGGGGTATTCTTAAAAGTAATGGGTTTAAGTGGAGTCCAAGAAATATGTGCTGGCAAAGGCAGCTTACAGAGAATGCAGGGATTTCCGTGAAAAGGGTTATTGATGAGTTAGAAAATTTAGAGATAAATCAGCAGAGTGAGCCGGAAACGGCGGTGTAGGAGGTGAGGGAGTGGAGAAAAATAAAGCGGAAATAAAACTTGATTTTACAAATTTAGATGAGGGTATAGAAAAAGCGAATCGACTTTTAGAGATATTACAGAAAGTCAAACAAATCATCAATTCGCTTTCAAACTAAAAAATTAAAATCCCAATTTTTTCACAGGCAATATCAAAGTGGCATAAAGGATGAGAAATACAAAATGGAAGTAAAAGTATACGGCGTACACATCAGGCAGGGGAATAATATAAAAAGCGTCATAAGCGAGGAATTCATAAAACTTATAGAAAGTTATGAGGCGGTACTTGTGCTGGACACAAAAGACCCCGTACGAAATTTGGCAAGTTTTATATTGCCATCAAGGACAGACCAGGAGGCGTTTATGAAAGCGTTGTCAAAGAGAGGCATTAAAATGTGTGCGGATAAATTTCCAGGCTATGCTGATAAAGCGCTGCTTGAACGTTTTGGCGGAAAATGGCAAGTTATAAAATAATCCAATAAATGAGTGCTGATACATTTCAATTATATAAACACTAAATTTCAAGTATGAAAATTTTAAGGGAGGTTATTAAAATGACAGAGTTAACAAAAACATAGTTAATAAAAGCGTTAAAGGGGTATAGAGTTAAAGGAAAGGTCACAGTTGAGAGATATGACTGCGAGAGTTTGCTGGTTAAAGTAAATGGTGAGTATTACAGTATATGGGATACAACGAAAAATACTTTTACAGCGTAAAATTTATCTAAAATTTTGAAAAAAAGGGGATATGAGAGAATGAAAGTAATACCCGGACGTGACGGTTTCACACTTGAGGGAACACCGAAAGAATTATATGACTATCTTATGCTGCTGACAAATGGTCAAACCAATAAAGAAAAATTGATTATTACGGATTTCAGCGGGCTCTTTGCCAAAGAGCCGAGAAAAAGCGGAAAGGATGAAAAATAATGAGTGAGTTTAAAGGTTTTAGAGCGGACAGGCTCAGAGAGGTAATGAAAGAGAACGGGGCTACTTTTGAGGATATTTGTGAGGAAATGAAAAAAGATTTTTATTTGCTTTGGGTTGAAAGCGAAAAAAATTATCTACGAAAAATAGTAAACGGAGAGATACCTCCAAGGATTATTGAAGTTTTTACAATCTGTAAGGTTGTAGGCTGTTCGGCGGATTACCTTTTGGGGCTTAAAGATGAGATGTATTGATTGTAAATTACAAGGAGGAAAATAAATAATGAAACACGGAAGAAATCCAACAAAAAAACAAAAGATGTTTTTGAAAAAATGCAGGCTTAATCCTCAGAACTGGCTTATTGTCAAAGACTGCCGTGAGTGTTTTGAGATTGTACACAGAGTTACGGGAAACAGAAGAATACTTGAAAGGACAAATGCAAGGGAAGTGTGAGATATGGAACTGATTGCGGGGTTTATATTTACAGCTGTTATTCTTTTTATGGCAGGCTGGGGGATTTGGGTTTCAAATCAGCCTAAAGCGGTGAAAAGGATTGGTAACAGAAGTTTGTATGTAAAATGGAATAAAAAATAGGAGAGTGAATTATGAAATATTACAAATTTACTGTTTTAAAAGATTTGCCTGATTTTAACAAAGGAGAGGAATACAGACATGTATCTGAGAAAGATATTGATGAATTCAATAGTATTAGGCGTGGGGGAAAAGATATTTCAAAATTATTTTCTATTGCTCGTAACTATCCTGACTTTGTAAAAAAAGAAATTGATATAGATTCGGCAGTTCAAGTAGATTGCCCAAAATGCGGCGGTACAAAGATGTTTACTCATAACGAGCCAAGCTGCAAGAGGGATGATGGTGTCATATATTATTACAGAACTATTAGCTTGACCTGTGCGATTTGTGGATATAAACAAAATATCTATACTTTTGAGACCCGCTCTGAGGTTTATAGTTGGTAAACACGCTACGTGAGGCAGTAAATTAGAGCTTGGGACAGAGATAAAATAATATCATATTTCAGGAGGGAAAGCAAGTGAAAATTATTGATTTAATTGAAGATGCTGAGACATTGAGGGAAATTTTAAAAAAGATAATAGGAGAATACAGTTTTATGAATTCAGAAATCCTTGACTTTGTTGAGAGCTCGGGGAAGTTGAGAAAGGCGGTAAAAACGGCAATGAGAAAATATGACAGTCTTGATTTTGATTTAGCGGTTGAAAAGTCAGTAAATAGAGATTTAAGAGAAGAGAATGACAATCTTAAAACTGAAATTGAAAAACTTCAAAAACTTTTAGTAATGGATTCGGAAAAGGTTTCCGATTCAAAAACCAAAAGCGTTGATGCAGCGACAGGAGGTAAATAAAATGAATGTTTACGATAATTATGAGCTTGAAGAACTTGAGTGGGCAGAGGAAACAGAGACAGAAAAACCAAGGTTTGAGATAAAAAATTTGGAGACAGCAAACTGGGCTTTAAGAAAAATAACGGCTATAAATAAAATAATGGCTGAAAAAGAGGCTCTGGCGAAGAGAGAACACGAAAGAATAGATTTATGGCGAGAGAAAGTCGTTGAGCAGGATAAACGAAATATTTTATTTTTTGAGGGATTACTGAAACGATATTTTACCGAAGAGAGGACAAAAGATAAAAAATTTAAGCTCTCAACGCCTTACGGTTCTGTGACAAGCAGAAAACAGCCGGCAAAATGGGAATACACCGATACAGCGATAGAGGAACTTGAAAAATTGGGATTAAACGATTTTATAAAAACGGAAGTTACTAAGACGCTAAAGAAAGCGGAAATAAAAAAAGCCTTCCAGGCTATAAACGGAAAGGCTGTCACGAAAGACGGTGAGATTGTGGAGGGTATAACGATTATTGAGCAAGAAGAAAAAATAAGCGTAAACCTCTCCAAATAAATTTAAAGGTTTTATTTTAGCACTGATGAGCTGTAAACAGCGAAACGCCCTTTCAGGGCGTCTGCGGATTAAAAACCCGCATTATATCCGTAAACCGTATCAGGCAGTTTATGAAAACAAAACACATCTGAATTGGCACATCTAAAAAAATATTAAAGATTATTGTGAAAAGGATATGATAAAAAATATTTAGTTTTTATAATTGTTTTTTTTAAAGGTATCATAAAATTTGTGATTTGTCAAGACTGAAAGGAATGATTTTTATATGGCAATACAACATCCTGCCGCTTTAGCGGCAAAAGAAAAGAAAATAAGGATACTTATAGCGGGTTATCCAGGTATTGGAAAATCAACGACGGCGTTGTCAGCCCCAAATCCTTTGCATATTGATGTTGACAGAGGTATGGACAGAGTACCCGCCATGTACAGAAAACCGTTTATACAGCCTGAAAGCTATGAGGAATTAAAGAATGACCTTGTTCCCGAAAATATAAAAGACTTTGATACATTGGTTTTTGATACAGGCGGACAGCTTATTAAATTAATGGGGAGCTGGGCAATACGACAGAATACAAAGAACGGACAGCGTGACGGAACACTCTCATTAAAAGGGTATGGAGCTGTTGGCAGGGAATTTGAGCGTTTAATGAATTATTGCTATTACGAGTTAAATAAGCATATAGTTGTTCTTTTTCATTCAAAAGAAGAAAAAGAGGGAGATAACACAAGACTCAGGCTTCTTGTTGAAGGACAGACAAAAGACAATGTATGGCAGCCTATGGACTTGGGCGGTTTTATGGAAATGCAGGGAAATAAACGTACACTTGGACTTTCAAACTGTGAGAAATATTACGCTAAGGGA
>CATJCJ010000311.1 GCA_949738935.1 uncultured Eubacteriales bacterium
AAACAAATTACTCCCTACGGTCATAATTTGTTAAGTTCAACTAAATATAAAATATAACTTTTTTACGCCCGTCCCCCTAACCCCCTGACGTATGCTGTTTTTTAAGAATTGAATTTTTATTTTAAAATTTTGAACATTTAAAACTGTATATATTCTTTTTTATTAAAACATATATACACTTTTAATTGTTCAAATTTTAAGAATTGAATCTTTATTTTGAAATTTATTTACTTCTCACGTTCGAAAATAAAAATTATTTTCCCCATATGTTCAAAAATAAATAAACTTAAAATTATAAAGAAAGGATTGTTGAAAATGAACACAAAAAATTTAAGACAAGGAAATGTTATCAACAATTACAAAGAATTATGTATTCTGCTTCACGAGGAAATTAAAGAAGGCAATTCAAAAAAAGCTCAGCTTAAAGAATTCGAAAGATATTTTCAATATAAAAAACATGGGCATAAATTTATAATACTAAACATATATGACAATCCTTTACCTAAAAACGATAAACGAAAAAACAGCAACAGAAAAATTTATGTAACATACATAGAAAGTATTCTTCTTACTTATCTTTTTAAGTCAGATAACAATACAGAATATTTTACTAAAAAACAATTATGGCTTATACTCGGAATGGTAAATCAATCATATGAAAACATAACAATTGACAAATTGCGGGAAACAGACTCTCGCGTAACTCGTTGGGAACTAAATAAATTTTATCAAAACTGCGATTACAAATTGTCATCTATATTATTCTCAGCTTTAAACAGTCTAAAAAACAGAAGTTTAATTACATATGAGGAAGAATATGTAATAATAAATGAGCTTGATAACAAAACTCAAACATATATAGCCGATAACAATGAGAAAAAAGCTATACTTGAGGCGGAAAAAATTATTTTAGACGAAATGAGTTTATTCAGTAAAAGTCATGCTATTTCTTGTTTTAAACTAAATAAATTTTACACAAACGTAAATAAATTTTTATATGAAAAATACAAATGGAAAATGGTATATAAACGATATAAAATAATTTTTCTTGACAAAAAATATTTAAAAATGGCGTTAAATGAAAACGAAATTCTCTTGAGAAAATTATTATTAAACGAGCGTGTTATTGAGGCGGTTAATAAACGAGCTGAAAAAATAAGTAAATCTCAAGAAAAAAAACTTGACGATGTTTATAAAGAAGTAACCGATAAGATGATTGAGACAGATAAATTATGGAGCTTAATAGAGTTGCCTGATAAAGAAACAATAAAAAAAGAATGCGGTATTTTTACATATCCCGACTATTTTATTGAAATTCAAAAAAACCTTTCTCAAAAATTATTAAAAATATAAAATTACTATTTTCCTCAAAAAAACGAAAAAATAAATATGTATATACATCTAAATAAATTTAACAAGGAGATTTAATATGAAAAAAATCAGAGCAGGAACTCCGCCTTAAAATATTATATTAGCAACAGTAAGAATTAAGGCAAAGTTTACAAAATTTAATAAATAATAAAAGGAAATGGTGAGAAATGAAAAACAAAATCAGCAAAGAAAATTTTACTGAAGCGATAGAAGAAATAAAAAAATCCATTAAATATCAAAAAGAACTTAACAACTTTTTCAAAACTCATAATGCTGACGGATTCATATTTCAACCTGACTGCTGTAATGAGTTAATAAAAATACTACATATATTGTTTGAAAAAGATGATGATAACTTAATTTACAATTTCTGCAATAAAGAAGTTTTGGTAAATCAGCGTAAAAAAGGTTCTATTAAACAATTCAACTATACTAAAAATCATTTTAATACCGCTGAGGAACTCTATGATTACCTTATAAACAACAAACAGGAGGCGAATTCCCATAAGTAAATTTGGATTAAAAATAAAAAACATAGAGGCAAGTACACTGTTTGAATATAATAACGGAGTACGAGAACACTATGAATGTAAAAACGCGATATTCACAAACAGTCTTTTCTGTGATTTCCTGATAGAGAACAAATTAAAAATTTATAAAAATGAGTTTACCAGAGATATTATATGCGTTGAGTTCAACTTTGGCTCAAAATCTTATCAAGATGAACAGGAACACCTATACAAAATATTAAACGAAACAAGATATGAGTACGGGCTCGCTAAAACTCAAAGCGATAAATGTATAATGGACAATACTGACATAAAAAGGAAAAAAATATCTGAGTTTACAGAAACCGCTTATAAAAATAAACACAATTATATAGCTTTAACAAAAGAACAATTACGTACACTTTATTACAATAACGGCGTAAGTATAGAATACAAATCTTATACTAAAAACGGCGATATAAAAAAATCAGAAATAATTCACTATAAGATGTTATATCGTTCAACAGGAAAAGCCAAAAAGGGCTCATGTATTTTTATATGTGACAGATTGTATAAAAAAGCTATTAACTTTTTATATATGGGAATAAAACTTCCAAAGAAAAATTCCATGATTGTTGAGATAAGCGCTTACGCGCCACTCGTATCAAGCGGTATTGTCGGTAAAATAAAAATCAATCCCAAAGACATACTGATTCTAAAAGATATTGAGAGATTTTTTAACACAAACATAATTAGTGTTGAGACAAATGAAAAAAAACAATGTATAGCTAAAAAAATCGATAACTATAAAATTAAAAACACTTTATTTGACGGACAAGCTCTTATTGACAGTAGTATATTTCCTGATTGGGGTAACGGTTATATATTACTCAGACATCACTTTTGTAAAATGGCGGCCTTTAGCGCAAATATTCAGAATTTTTTTAAAGATTATTTTGGCGATAAATATAATACGGCTATCGTTAAAGACATATTTGGAAACCGTCATTATGTCAAAGATATAAAGATAATAACTACAGATAACGCTATGAAATGGATAAAATTTAACAAATCTTATGATTATTGGTGTAAAAAGGTAAATGAGAACGGATGTATATTTGGTATCGTTAAAACAGCTCATAAAAGTAAACTCGGTGATGATCAGAAGATGAGTTATCAGATGGTAAACTCTCTTGACAATGAAATAATGAGAAATATTACAAAAAAAAGCAAAGAATATATAGAAGAATTAAAAACCAATGATGATGTGTTTTTTAAATATTTGGAAAATAACAGCAACTTCTCAAATGATTATGAAGTTCTGACAGCTTTAAGTAAACAAAACAAAGAATTCGTAAGAAGCGAATATTTTCGGGAACGTAAAAAAAAGATTATTGAGACATATGTTTTAAATATGAAAAGCGGAGAAATCATTCAAAACGCCGAAAATCTCACTGTTGTCGGCTCACCGTATGCCATGCTTCTTTACGCTGCCGAGGGAAAAGAGTCGGATATAGATAACGATTATACTTTTAGCTTTGAGAAAAACTCCATACAATGTTACACGGAAAGATTTAAAGACGGTGAGTATCTGGCTTTTTTCAGATCACCTTTTAACTCAAAAAATAATTTAAGTTATTTACATAATACATACAATGATGTTTTCAAAAAATACTTCAATTTTGGCAAACAAGTCATAGCCGTAAATATGATTGGAACAGATTTTCAAGACAGAAACAACGGTTCCGACCAGGATTCTGATTTTGGATATACCACCAATCAGAAAGATATAGTGGAACACGCTCGAAAATGTTATTTAAATTATCCCACCATTGTAAATAATATTCCAAAGGAAAATAATATTTACAATAACTCTCCGGATGATTACGCTAAAATAGATAACAGTTTAGCACAGTCTCGAGTTGATATTGGGGAATCCAGCAATTTGGCCCAAATAGCTCAAACATACGCGTATAATTTTAATAACGAAAAATTTAATGACTATGTGTGTATACTCTCGGTGTTAGCGCAAGTAGCTATTGATAACGCCAAAAGACGTTTTGATATAAACCTTTCGGAAGAAATTAAACGTATAAAAAATGATATGGACATAAAAACAAATAAATATCCAAAATTTTGGTCTGTTATTAAAAAAGATTTCAACAAACAAAACATTAACGGCAAATTAAACTGCCCTATGAATTATTTATATGATTTAAAATTAAAAAAAATCAGAAGCAATGATTCCACACTGCCTATGTCTTGCTTTTTCAATAAGCAAAAACTTGACATAAACAGAAAAAAGTGCAAAAAAACAGAAGAATTAATTGAAAAATATTCTCTTGAATTATTTCTGCACAGAATGAAAGAAGAAAAGGATTACAACGATTACCTATTGTTAAGAAGTGATTTTGACGCTTTATTAAGGGATATCAAAAAAATAAACATCTCAAAAAATTACATTGGGCTGATGTCGTGGCTCATCAACAGAGCTTTTATTATTACTCCCAATATGAAATATAATTCTGACATTGTAAAAACCAAACTAAATAAAAACAAACCCTTACTGTTAAAGGTATTATATGATATAAACAAAGAGAATTTTTTAAAATGTTTTTCAAAAAACGGGTAAAATTTTGCACTTTTTTGGGACACTTACCGACATTTTTAAGCTCAAAACACTGATATTTTCAAGGTTTTTTAAGGTATAATTAAGTTTCTTTATGAGAGAAAAAATGTGCGGGATTTTCTCAGGTTAAAATTTGTTTATT
>CATJCJ010000312.1 GCA_949738935.1 uncultured Eubacteriales bacterium
AGGCAGGCGTAGTCGAAAGCCTACGTCAACTGACGGCAACGCGGTGAAAATGATTTTTGACCGCCGAACTTTTTCATTTTTTAAGTTGATTGACTATAAAACCTTGAGACGCTGTCCCATACCCTGCAAGCCCTTTAAAAAGGGCTTGACCCTAAACTTTATAGTGAAAGAACTTAAAAAGAAGTAAAAAAATTTATTTTACTCAAAAGTCTGCGAAGTGCTTCACAATTCGCTTACCGACTTTTGCCGCAGGCAGACGTAAAATATTTTTTTACCGTTATTCAAGTTCTTTCACTATAATAAGCAAAAACTATCGTTTTTGCCTGAAAATTTATTATTCTTTTGGCGAAACGCGTTTTTGCTTAAAAGTTTTTGTCTCGCTTTTTTTAGATTTTAGACAGGTTCTAAGATGTTTATGGAAAATTTTATTGACGGTTACTATGTGTAAAAGTATAATGAAATCATAAAATAAATTCGGGAGGTTTTTAATTATGAAATATCAAAAAAACTTAATTTATGATAATTTACTTTCATGCGAAAAAGATGTAGAAGATTTTATAGCTGAAGGAGCTCCGAGTATTTACTTTGATAACAAAAAAATGTATATGACAAACGCAGTTGACGCAAGTATAAAAGAAAAATCAAATTTTGTGTTTTGGTGTCCAATAGATTTTCCTGATAATATTATTATTGAATGGGAATTTCGGCCTGTCAGTGAGCCGGGGCTTGCGATAATGTTTTTTGGTGCCAGAGGAATACATGGAGAAGATATATTTGATAAAAAATTAAGTCCTCGTGATGGACGCTATGAGCAATATCACAGCGGCGACATTAATGCTTTTCATATATCATATTTCAGAAGAAAGTGGGATAAAGAACGCCGATTTCACACCTGTAATCTCAGAAAGAGCAAAGGCTTTTATTTGGTTTCTCAAGGCGCTGACCCCATTCCTGATGTTGATGACTGCCAAGGCTCCTATAAAATAAAAATTTCAAAGATAGATAATAACATTGATTTTTATATTGATAACCTTCATATTTTTAATTTTTATGACGATGGACATACATACGGCGCCCATATTGGCGGAGGAAAAATCGGTTTTAGACAAATGGCGCCTCTTAAAGCCGAATATAGTAATTTAAAGGTTTATGAAGTAATAAAATAAAATTTAAGGTTGGATTGCTATAATAGACCTGTTTAGTAACTTCCATAATAAAGCTTGACAAATAAATTTTCGTGTGTTTGTCCTTATATATATAAAAAGCGTATTGAAATATCAGTTGGTTTGTGTTAGAATAATTGAGGAAAATAAGGTTTTTTAAGGAGGATAAAGATGTCTTATAAAAAAGAATTTGTTAAATTTATGTATGACTCAAATGTTCTTACTTTTGGAGAGTTTACGTTGAAAAGCGGAAGAAAAGCTCCGTATTTTATTAATACGGGAAATTATAAAACAGGAGAACAAATCAGTAAACTTGGTGGGTTTTACGCTAAATGTATAATTGAGAATAATATTGACGCTAATGTGTTTTTTGGCCCGGCTTATAAGGGTATTCCTCTTTGTGTGGCGGCGGCCTCTTCTATGTTTTTGGATTATGGAAAAAATGTTAATTATTGCTTTAACAGAAAAGAAGCTAAAGACCATGGTGAGGGTGGTGTTATTGTTGGTCACAAACTTTCCTCATCTGATAAAGTTCTTATAATAGAGGACGTTATTACCGCTGGAACAGCTATAAGAGAAACTTTGCCTATTCTTAAGGAAGCTGACAACCCTGATGTTTCGGGCGTTATTATTTCTGTTGACAGAATGGAAAGGGGGAAGGGTGATAAATCCGCTGTTTCTGAGGTTTATGATGAGTTTGGAATAAAAGTTTATCCTATAGTTACAATTGAGGATATTATTGAGTGTATTCAGGACGGAACGGTTGAGGGCAAAGAATATCTTGATAAAATGATTGAGTATAGAAAAAATTATGGTGTTTGATATAAAGGTCTAAGAGCCTGTCTAAAATCTAAAAAAGCCTGTCTAAAAACAAAATATACACAAAAAATCAGCGAAAATAATATCATTTTGAAACGTAATGATATTATTTTCACTGGTTTTTTGGATATTTTAATAGTTTTTAGACAGGATCTAAGATTTGGATATCTTAAGAATTGTAACATAAATTTAATGGTGATGAAATTTTGTTGTAGTATTTGTTTGCTATAATAAAAGTGGAAAATAGTATATATATAATTTGATTATGAAAGGGTGATTGTATGTTGAAAAAAATAATGGCTGTTCTTGCGTCAATAGTTGTCGCTATTTCGTCTTGTTGTGTATTTTCTACAGCTTCTTTCGCCGCGGGAGTTAATGATATTGACGGTGTTTATTTAAACGGTGAGAAATTGATTTTTAATGACGCTCAGCCTACAATTATTAATGGCAGGACTATGGTTCCTATCCGCGCGACCGCCGATTATTTTGGTATGCAGACAGATTGGAACAAAGAAACTGAAACTATGACTTTTACAAAGGGTGACCGTGTTACTGTACATAAAATGAGAACAAATGTTATTACAGTGAACGGTGAGGCCATTACTTTTGATTCTCCGTCTATAAATTCTATGAATCGTACTCTTATGCCTGTTCGTATGCTTGGTGAGGCTATAGGAGCGACTGTTGACTGGAACAGTGATTTGAGGCAGGTTATTATTACAACGGAAACTCCTTCTGTTTTGACGGCGACAGCCTCAAGCACAACAATTACTTCGGGAGGGGAAGTTACTATTAATATTCTCGCTTCATCGACAGCCTCAAAAGTTAAAATTGTTGACATTGACTCAAACAGTATGGTTAATGAGAGTGTTAATTACAGCGAGAATGGCGACGGTACAAAATCTTTTTCTCTTAAATGGATTCCCAATACAACCACTACGGGATATAAGGGTGTTCAGGTTTACGCCGGAAATGAGGGCGGTTATAGTGAAACAGGTCTTCCTGTTACAATTAGCGTTGTCGCTGATAACTCCCCTAAACTTAAAAGTTATACTGTAAGTGATTATTCTGTTGACAGAAATGATTATGTCACTTTTACGGTTTATACTAACTCGACAGCTACAAAAGTTAAAATTGAGAATGATTTTAACGCTGACACAAAAGAACTTACCAGTTTTACCGCTTCAGGTGATGATAAAGTGTTTGAGGGCAGAGTTAAAATGACTAAATCCGGAAACAGGGAATTTACTATTTACGCCGGAAACGCTAGAGGATATACGAGTGAATATCAAAATGTCACTATTGATGTTGACAAAGATAATAAAAGAGATGATGACGATGACGATGATGACGATGAGTTGAAAATTAAGGATATCGACGTTTCTGAGGATGAGGTTGGTGTTGACGGAAAGGTTTCTGTTAAAGTAACTACAACTTATGATATTAATGAGATAAATATTCTTGATGGTGATGATAAAAGAGTCGCTAAGGAAATATATGAGACAAAAAAGGACAGAAGCGATAATGAAAAAATTTGGACACTCTCGGTTCCTGTTGAGGATAAGGGTACTAATAAGTTTTTTGTATACGCTTATGCAGATGATGATGAGACTCATAAAAGCTTTTCTGTTAAGGGCATTGAGTATGATGATGATGAGCTTATTATAAAAAGTGTTACTCAGGAAGATGATGACGCTAAGGAGGGAGATAAAGTTGAGATTGAGGTTTTGACTTCTTTGGCGGCGAAGAAAGTTGAGCTTCTTGATAACAAAAGTCAGACTATAGATTCCACCACTTCTTCCTCGAAAAGTGGTTCAAGCCGTTCTTGGACTCTTAAAATAAGTGACGCCAGACTTAATAAAAATTATTATGTCTATGCTTTTGATGAGGACAATGATGAGGTTAAATATAAATTCACACTTAATTTGAATGATAAAGAGGATTTGGAGATATATGATGTTGACGTTAGTGATACTTCTGTTGATTGGCGTGACGAAGTTGAGGTTACAGTAAGAACGTCGACTAATGTTGAGAGAGTTTGGATTGAGGACCCTGATGATAAAAAGGTTACTTCCTCTAAAAAACACACTAAAAAAGACGGCGATGAGTATATTTGGGAATTGAGTTTTGAGGCTGATGAGGTTGGAAGTACCACTTATACTGTATATGCCAGAGATGAGGACGGAGAGGAAGAAAAAGAAACCTTTAAGATAAGAGTCTCAAAATAATACTTATTGGAGGTCAAAAAAATGACTTTTCTCGATTGGTTAATCGTTGCGGTTGTAGTTATAGGTTTAATAGTTACGGGTCTTTACTTTCTTAATAAGTGGGCTTATAAAAAAATGGATACTCAACAAACTATGATTGATAGAATGAAAAATTCTATGAGTATTTATGTTATAGATAAAAAAAGGGATAAAATAACCAATATTAATATGCCAAAGGCTGTTTCTGAACAAATGCCAAAAATATATAAAAAAATGAGACTTTGTTTTGTTCAGGCGAAAGTTGGGCCTCAGGTTATGACGCTTATGTGCGATAAGCGGGTTTTTGAGGCTATACCTGTAAAGAAAAATGTTAGGGTTGAAATTGCCGGTATGTATATTGTCAGTGTTGCTGGTATGAAGTCTCCTCAGGAAATTAAGGCGGCTAAAAAAGAAAAAAAATTAAAAGAAAAGGCTGAGAGAAAAGCTAAAAAATCTGAAAAAAGTGGTAATTAAAAAAGAGCCGGGCGTTTTTATGAGAGAATCTTAAAACGGCCGGCTCTTTTTTATTATTTCGCCTATAAATCATCGTCTTTAGTAAGTTCTTCCTCAGAGAGGTAATATTCTATGTTTTTTTCAAATTCTTTTATATCATTGAGCATTTCGTCAAAACTAAGACCGGGTTCAAGATTTGCGAATTCCTCATAAACTGAGTAAAGTTCAGATGTGTTATATGTTTTGGCGTAAATATAAGCAAGGTCTAAAAGTAAGGTTACATATAAATCTTTATTTGATTTTGAGTTTTTCAGAAGTTTTTTTAAAAGGGATTCCGCAAAAGTATATTCTTCTTCTTGTATATATGTTTTGCAGAGCGAGGCGGCGTCTTTTATGTATTCCTCGTTTTCGCTTCCAAGAATGTTTTCTTTTATATTCAGGGCTTGAGAATACATTTTTTCGGCACGTTTGTAATCTTCTTTTTTGAAATAAATGTCAGCTATGTTTTTTAGACTTGACGCATAATACAGATGATTTTCACCAACAATATTTTTGATAATATTTAAAGCTTTCATTCTTAGTGTCAGCGCTTTGTTCTCATTGCCGCATTTTAAATAAGAGTTTGCCAGTTTGTTTAGAGCTTCGGCGTAATAGGGATGATGGTCTCCGATATATGATTTTATTAGTTCGACCGATTTTTCATAGCAATTTTTCGCCTCAATAAAATTTTTGTCTTTTTCATAAATAAAGCCTAAATAATATATATTTTTTAGATATTCTTGTGAGCGAAGTCCTTTTGTTTTTTTTATTATATCTAAAGCTCTTGAGAAGTATTCTGAGGCATTTTCTAAATCGTTTTTTTCCTCATAGGAGTAGCCAAGCATATTTAAGTTATCAGCGTAATCTAAATCTTTTTTTTCTCGATAGCTTAAAGCGGCTTTGTGGTATTTTATGGCGTTGTCAAAATCTTGAGCGTCAAAATACGCTGAGCCTAGGTTGAAAAGGCTGTCGATAAATTCCACATTGTTTTGTTCAAGAATTTCTTCCCGTATTTTACATGTTTTTTTGAAGTATTCAACAGCTTTATCGTGATTGCCCATGAGATTAAAATCTATTGCCATATTGTTTAGTATATTTGAGAGTTTTAGATTTTTTCCCTCGATTTTGCCGACAGTTTCGGCGGCTTTTTTGTATAATTCCACGGCCTTTGAGAAATTATATTCTTTTGAGTAGGCGCAGGCAAGATTATAGGCGTCATCGGCAAAGTAAAGAGTTTGAACGCCGTTATTTTCTTCGTATATTTTTAGAATGCGTTCCCCGGTTAAAATCGCTTTTAACATTTCTCCCTCTTCATAGGCTTGTGTGAAGGTTTCTCTTAATTTGCTTATTTTATTTTTATACACTTTAAACTCACTTCTTTCCGCAATTTTATTATTCTTTCTATTATGATGAAGTTTCGTTTTTTTGAGATTGTTTTAATAAATCAAATACCGCTTTTGTTGTGTCGTATGAAAAACCTCTTCTTTGTAAAAAACCCGCTATTTTTCGGCGTTCTTTTATGTCAAAATTGTATTCGCCGTATTTTCGTCTGACAAGTTCAGCGGCCTTTTCTGTTTCGTTTAAAGGATTGTCCTCTATAACTTTTTGTGTTATTTCCTCAGAAATTCCTTTTTGCTTAAGCTCATATTTTATTCTTTCAATTCCAAAACCGTTTAAATTGAATTTGTCTCTTAAAAAGCTTCCGGCGTAGTTGTAATCGTTGATATAGTTGTATTTTTCAAGAAGTTTAATTACTTTTTCGATAATATCTTTGGGGTAGTCTTTTTCTTCCAGTTTTAAAACTATTTCTTTTTTAGTTCTTGATTTGAAACTTAAATATTTTACAGCTGTGTCGCGAGCTTTTGAAAATAAAACGTTTTCTTTTATATAATTGAGTTTCTCCTCTGAAATCTCACTTGTGTTTAACAGTTTGTAGTATAGGACATCAATTTCGTCAAGACCAAACGCAAATTCACCGTCAATAAAAATTGAATATCTTTTTGAGTTATGTTTTTGTTTTTGTATATCTGTAATTTTCAAATTATCACCTTTTTTATTATATGGGCGGTTTCGAATAATTATAGGAGCACCGCGTAAATCAAAAATGATTTTTATTTTTGGATTTATGTTTTATATAGTTTTGAGATTTTATGGATATTTTTATTATACTAGATTTTTCTATAAATTTCAATTTTTTTATTCAAATAAAGTTGAAATTTATATCATTTGGTGTTATACTATAGCATAGGTGAATATTTTTATATAAAGGGTGTTTTTTTGTGAAGTTAATTAGAAAAATGTATTTATGTGTAAATTTTAAGAAAGTGTTGTTTTTAAGTTTGTATGTTTTTTCCGTAATGTCTATGAGTTTGTATGTTTTCGCGGAGGTTCCTGTTGTTAGCGACCCTTCGGAGGCAACTTATATAGGAGATTTGAGGCAAGAGGAAAATAATGCCGATGAGAACATTGGTATTTATAAATATAATCCTTTTGAGGAAATTATATCATCAGAAGTTGATGGGGCTGTTATAAATCAGAGAAATTTTTATTTTGATAACGGTGATTTTTTTTGGTTTAGGCGATATATTTTTCGGGAGAATTCTATTGAGGGAGGAAGATATAATTCCGCTGTTACAATTCCCGGAAATACAATTGAGATTAGATATGTTGACCCTGATACTAAACAATGGGTTTTGACAAGTGATTTGGAAAAAGTGAGGGCTGTTAAAACTACTTTGTTTATTAATACTGATACAAACAGCGCTGTTTTGAGTGTTCCAGGTGTTTATAAAAATTTGTTTACATCAAATACTCTTGAGATTTTGAGGGATGACGAGTATCCTGTCTCTATAACTCACTCAAACGGAAATTATACAATTTCATTTAGTTTTCCCAAGGATACTTCAAAAATCGGCGAGATATGGTGCTTGCAGTCTAAAAATAAACTTATAGACTGGAAAGATGAGTCTAATTATAATTATCTTAGGGTACAGGATTTGTCTTTGGAAAGACGCTGGTCTTGGGACGGTTATTATTTTAAAACTCCGAGTAATTATGTCCCCGGAGGCGAGAATGTTTTGTATAGACACGCGGCTAACTATACCGGGGCGTCTTTTACAAGATATGGGAAATGTCTCGCTACCATAGATTTGGGTTTTGTTATGACAAGTGTATGTCTTAAAAATCAAAATAACGAGGGTTATTGGCAAACGGGACCTATGTCTGAGTGGCTTAAGGCTGATTTTGATATAAATGATAATTTTTATGATACTCGTTTCTCGACAGATTTTGCCGTTAATTTGATTTTCGCTTATAAAAGATATCAGTATAAGCCGTTTTTGGACGGTGCTATAAGGTATGGTAAGTATTTTTTAAAACACGCTCAAAATAATCATTATGATTTTGGCGATGGCTGGCTTGTTGAGGATTACGCTCCGTCATCATCTCAGAAGGCTCACAAAAGAACTCATGTTTCGTTAAATCATCAAGTTTCGGAAATTAACTTTTTGTATTATTTGTACGATGAGACAAACGATTATAGATTTTCTCAGCTTGCGGATAAGATGCTTAAAGGCATTGAGAATACAAAGACAAATTGGGTTCGTGAGGACGGAAATTTAAATTACGCTCTTATGTACAACGGAACAAATAATGTTATGGTTGATTATCCTTATTTGACGTATAATGATTTATTTGAGCTTAGGAATATTTTGAGTGGTTATGGCATGCAAAATGTCGCTGTAAATTATCTTATGGAATGTAAAAAGAATTATATGGACAAAAATGGTATTACTGAGTATAGAAAAAAATAAAATCAGCTTGTGGGCGTAAAGCTCCATACACGCTGAGTTAAAACCATGAGACGCTGTCCCATATTCCGCAAGAGTTTTTGTCTCGTTTTTTTCAAAAAGCGAGCGGAGTTTGAGATGGAGCCTAAAGTTTTTGTTAATTTAGTGTATATGGTGTAAAGCCCACGGCTTTATTTTATAAACACCGCGCAAAAGATAATAAAAAATAATTTTGAATTGTATGGTGTTTTTTTAAATAACTTTTTAGCGAGGCAATAAAATAATGAGCAAAAAACTCTAAAAAAGGTGTGATTATTGGAATGTATTTGAAAACTAAAATATACATAAAAAGTTATAAAAAGTAAAACGGGGTTTTAGGGAAACACCGCACAAAGAGGAAATAAAAATAATTTTGCAAAAAAATACGCTCCAAGCGGGTTTAAAAACCCGCACTTCTGCTAAATTTTTTTGCCGCTCACGCTAAAATCATTTTTATTTTTGAATTATGCGGTATTTCCTTAGGTAATTTTATTATGGATACGGAGTTTTTAGATATGCTTGGAGAGATTTTTTGTTTCATGTTAAAAGTTTTGTGAATTGCTGTAAAAAAGGAGATGTTTGATTTGAGTGAGAAAGAAAAACCGATTGTTGGCGTGATTATGGGAAGTGATTCGGATTTGCCTGTTATGCGAGAGGCGGCAGAAGTTTTGGAAGAGTTTGGCGTACCTTATGAGATTACCATTGTTTCAGCTCACAGAACTCCTGAGAGAATGTATGATTATGCTAAGACAGCCAGGGAACGAGGTATTAAAATTATTATAGCCGGCGCGGGCGGAGCCGCTCATCTTCCGGGAATGACTGCCGCTATTACTTCTTTGCCTGTTATTGGGGTTCCTGTTAAAACTAAAACTTTGAATGGTGTTGATTCTCTCTATTCTATTGTTCAAATGCCGGGAGGTATTCCTGTCGCTACAGTCGCTATAAATGGAGCTAAAAATGCTGGATTGCTTGCTGTTCAAATTTTGGGTGCTTTTGATATTGAAATTGAAAGAAAAGTTTCTAAATATAAGCGAAATTTACAAAATTCAGTTGAAATAAAGGCTGAAAACCTCGAAAATGAACATTTTTCAAAATATATTGAAAAATTTCTTTAAAAAGACTTGATAAATATTAAAAAATATTATATAATGTAGGTGGACGGGAATGTTATTTTGATATAGAAGATGTTTTTGTATCTTTATGATTTTCCGATTAAAAAATTTGGTTAACTTGATTTTTTATTATTTTATTACCTAAATTCTTGTGAGAAAACGTTAATTGTTTTTTGTCAGCGTTTTCCAAATTTCTAATGACTTGTGGGGGATAATATGGACAATAGTATGGACTACAGTAGGGACTATAATAAGATTATTGGTTCGAATATTAGATTTGAACGGCAAAAAAGAGATTTGACTATTGAGGAACTTTCAGAAATTCTTAGTATTGCTCCGGGATTTTTGGGGCTTATTGAAAGAGGTCAAAGGGGTACAAGTATTAAAAACTTATGTAGAATAGCCGATTTTTTTAGTATTTCTTTAGATCGGCTTATAACTCGTCCGGCGGGAACAGTAATTAAATCTGATAAAGAGCGTATGGATGAGAATAATAAAAACGCTCAGCTTAAAGATAAATATAATACTGCCGTAAGTCTTATTCATGGTCTTGAAATTAGTGAGCTTGATTTTGTTATTACTACTGTTAAGAGTATGAGAAAACTTACAAAAGGAAGTCTTAGGGATACAAAGGGAAAGTCTAAGGCTGAGTCGGAAATAGAAGCGGACTTTGAGATTGAGACAGATGTGGAATCGGATGCTTAAAAATAGTTTAAATCGGCGTGTTTTTAGGTGTGCTTGAACATATATATTATTTCTTTTGTAAAGAGGGGCGTTTTTTAAAGCTTTATTTTGTTTTTTAAAATGCCTTTTAAAGTTAAGAGACTTATATTCAGAATAATTTTCGGGTAAATCTCTTATTTTTATGTATACAAAATTAAAGCGCGGGGATATTTTTTTAGCCTCGCGCTTAATTTTTTTATATATCATTAATGTTTATTTTTGAAAATATTTCGTTATTTATTTCAATTGGAAACTCGCTCAGCCATTTTTCACTTTGCCGCTGATACATTTCTTGTTTTTTCTTTTGAGTGTATTCCTCATTAACTGTTTTTTCGAGGATTTCCATATTCGGTTCCTCAATTTTTGTAATATATACTATATAAAAACCGTTGTATGAGGTTATTATGTCTGTTGTCTCATTTTCTTTGGCGACAGAGTAAACCGCTGCTTCAACATTGCTTTCAAGTAATCCTTTTTTCATTAATATTTCATTTTTTTGAGGACTTTCGGAATACTTGTTTACAAGTTGGTCAAAGTCCACGCCTTTTTTTACTAAATTGTGTATTTCTTTCATTTGATTGTATACTTCATCATAGTTATTCTTTTTTTTATCAAAAGATTTAAAGATATATTTTATTTTTATATTTTTTAAATCATATTTGTTTTTTTCCCAGTATTCGTTAAAATATGTCTTTAGTTCTTTGTCGCTTATGTGAAAACCATTTGTTATATATTCAAATACCTTTTTTTGAATTTGACCTTCTTTTATTATATTGTAAACGTCGTCTTGATTTATGTCAAAACTTTTCGCGCGGTCTTCTCCAAGTTCGTTATAAAATCTTTCAGCTTCAGTTTTTATGTTTTCCTGTTCGTCATTGGAAAAGGCTATATTTAATTTCTCGAATTGAGCTAACGCTGTTTTGACAGTGGCTATGGAGGATATTGCTTGCTGTTTGGCTACGTTTTCCGCTGAAGCGCCGTCAATATCAGTTTCCCATATATCCATTCCTCCTGTTTCCTCAAAGAATTTTTTTTGTTCGTAAAGATAAACTTTGTATTCGTTTGGAAAGACTTTAATGTCTCCTATTTTGCATACATAGTCGTTGTTTAACGAGCGAAACGTTAATATTATGGCTGCCGCGGATATTGCTAAGACAATGGTAAAAAATATTATTACAAAAATTTTTTTCTTCATTTTTTATACCCCATTTTATACCTCTTTTAAAATTTATCAAGCACGCCCCTATAATATATTATTTACAGAAATTATAGAATAAAATATTTTTTTTGACTGTCGAAATTAATGTAACATTATATAAATTCTGCGGATTTGAGTTTGTTAATGCATTGCCTTTATAATATTATACCTCATACGCTCAAACACTTCAAAGGATTTTTTGTTATGTAACAAAGATGTAATATTGTGAGTAATCACAGCTATATTTACAGTAATCCAACCTAGGGCATATCTGAAAATAGACAAGTTTGATGACTAAAATTTATTTTTAAATTGGATTGTTATAGATTTATTTTTAGAGATATTTGACTGAATTTGTCTTGCTGAATTATGCGTTATTGCCTTAAAAAAATAAACTATTTTTCTGTTGAGATATTTTATTAGGAATTTTTTACAAAATGGAGTATTTTTTTTCGTATTATGTGAATAATAGTTATAAGATATATTTGGTGATATATTTGTAAAAACGCTGATTTTGCGATAAATCTAATATTATTTTTGATTTAGGAAAGAAAATGTGGTATAATGTAATTGAATTGGAAAGAAGAGGTTTTTTTATTTGAGGATGCTGACGGAAAATTAAATTTGTTTTTAAACCTTGGAAAACAATTTATGCTTGAAACTTAGTGCGTATTGAAAATTAAAACGCGTATGGAAATCGTAAAAGTAAAATATTGAAGGCACAAAGGAGGGTGTATATGTGTTTAATATAGGCGATAAAATAGTTTATCCTATGTATGGCGCCGGAGTTATTGAGGGAATGGAAGAAAAAATTATTGATGGTGAAAATAAAACGTATTATGTTTTAAAAATTCCCGTCGGTAACTTAAAAATTACTATATCAACAAAAAAAGCTGATACATTGGGGCTTAGGGAAATATCAAACTCAACAGAGGTTCTTGGAATTATAAAAGATGTTAAACCGATTGAAATGTCCGAAAATTGGAATCAACGTTATAAAGATAATGTTGAGAGAATTAAAACAGGTAATCTTGAAAAAGTTGTTCAGGTGTTTAAAACTCTTATTTTTAGGGAAAGAAAGAAAAGTCTTTCAAGCGTTGAGAAAAAGCTGCTTGGAACCGCGAAACAAATTATTTTAAGTGAAATTATTTTATCTCAGGATATTGAAAAAGAACAAGCTGAAGCTATTTTGGAACAAGCTGTTGTACAATAAAATAAAAGTTGATATCGCGTAACGGTAATTTTTTATGGATTCAAATTGAATTTTATAAAATTACGTGATATTAATTTAACGTGAGTTCGATGAAATTTTATAGTTAACGGAACCTTTTTCTATCGCAAAAAGGTTCCAAATCTCCAAGAATGCTTTTGAAGCATTAAAAACATTGAGGTTTCACCTCAAACTCAACAAACTTTTTGAAAAAAGTTTGACAAAAACTTTTGCGCGAAACTACGTTTCGCTGAAAATTTTCGTTGAACTCACGTTAATTTAAGGTAATACCGGCTGAAAGTATTTGAGTTTGCCGGCATTACCTTTTTATTTTGACTATTTTCCTTGTTTCTCTAAATAATCATTTATTTCATTTACAAGGTCATCTACCTCAAGACCGTGTACGAATCCGGCTTCCTCTAAAGTTTCTCCCTGTGCTGAGGGACAGCCTACACAGTGCATTCCCGCGTTCATCAGAATTGGAATTATTCCCCTGTCAAGCGCTATCATCTCTGAGATTATCATATCTTTTGTAACTTTAGCCATTTTTGTTCCTCCTTGTGAGTAGTTTTTATAGTTTTTATTTATTTGAGTAAAAATCGGCAGGTTTATTTTTATTTGCCGGTGTTGACTTGGTTTATAGTTTATTATAAATGATTGTTATTCTTTTTTATTGTCTTTATTGTCATCTATCCACTCTATTGAGGGATAATATTTAAATAACGCTTTTCCTAGAATTTTATCTTTTCTTACAAATGTGTTTTTCCAAAAACGAGAGTCTTTTGAGTTATTTCGATTATCGCCAAGCATAAAATAGCTGTCTTGGGGAACGTTATATATTAATTCTTTGTTATCTTTTGTCAGTGATATCATATCTTCTTTTTTTGCCAAGAGCTGCATAGGTTCTCTTATAAAATAATCGTCTAACGGTGTATCACTATCATTTATATATACTTTTACGTCGTTGTTTTCATCGTATTTTATTGTGACTTTTTCTCCGGGAAGACCTATTATTCTTTTTATAAAAAGAGTGTCCTCGTCATCGGGATATTTGAAAACAACTATGTCAAAACGTTCAGGGTCGTCAAAAAGATATGAGAGACGAAACGCCACAAGCCTGTTTCCCGCGTTTATTGTTGTTTCCATAGATTCTGTCGGGACTACGGCATTTACTATTATAAATGTTGTTATTATAAATGCCAAAATTACCGCTCCGGCTATTGTGAAAACCCAACTCATTATCTCATGAAGCACACCGTTTTTTTGTTCTTTTTTTTCTGTTGGACTCTCTGAGTTTTTAGGCGGAATTTCTGAGAGATTATCGATGTTTTCTTTATTATTTTGATTTATTTGAGAATTATTTTCATTAATTTCTATATTATCATCAGTGATATTTTCTTTTTCGTTATCTGACATTGTTATATACCTCGCTTAAGAATAATTTGAAAACACTGTTTTTGGAATAAGACAACAAATACATAATAATGTGAGCAAGTGTTTTCTATACGGATTTATACAAAGTTTTGACCCTCGTAAATTACAGTATACCATAATTATTAAGAAATTAATACAAATTTTTTAAATTTTTTTTAATTTTTTGGGGGTGTTTGAAATTAGGTCTATGGCGGGAAGTTATCTAGGGCGTATCTGAAAACTCATTTGACTATACAAAATGCCTAAATCCGCCATAGCATTGTCAAGAAAATCTTGACTTAGGCTCCGGCTAAGCCCGCGATTTCCTTTCCTCGCTATGACAAATTTATTCAATTTGTATATCTCAAAGCAGTTTTCAGATACGCCCTAAAAAAGTTTTTATGTAAAAATTTTCTCAAATATGGTATACTTATAAAAAATATTGTTTTGGCTCTTTTTTAAAGGTTGTTTAGAGTGTATCTGAAAACTAAAGTATGCGCGAAAAATTATAAAAATGAAACGAAATTGAACTGTTTTCGTTTATTTTCTAATAATTTTTTGGATATTTTGCGTGTATAACCGATAGCTTATGATAGTTTTCAGATACGCCCTAGTATGGGAGAAATTCTATACACGCTAACTTAGCGAAAACCTTGAGGCTCTGCCTCAAACTCCGTTCGCTTTTTGAAAAAAGCAAGGCAAAAACGATAGTTTTTGCTTATTAAAGTTTAGGGGCAAACCCTTTTTAAAGGTCTTGCGGGGTATGGGACAGTGTTCTATGGTTTTAATTTGGTGCGTATGGGAAAAAGTTCCGATAAATTTATGGATTTTGAAGGAGGATTAATATGTCTTTGGATAGACAGTCAAAAATACGAAATTTTAGTATAATCGCTCATATAGACCACGGTAAATCAACTCTCGCTGATAGGTTGATTCAAAAGTCTGGTCTTTTGACGGAAAGAGAAATGCAGGAACAAGTTCTTGATAATATGGAACTTGAGAGAGAAAGAGGTATTACTATTAAAGCTCAGGCTGTTCGGCTTATTTATAAAACTGAAAGCGGACAGGAGTATACTCTTAATCTTATTGATACCCCCGGACACGTTGATTTTAATTATGAGGTTTCAAGAAGCCTTGCCGCTTGTGATGGCGCTGTTTTGGTTGTTGACGCGGCTCAGGGAGTTGAGGCTCAAACTCTCGCCAATGTTTATCTCGCTCTTGATAACAATTTGGAAATTTTGCCCGTTATTAATAAAATTGACCTGCCAAGCGCTGACCCGAATAGAGTTAAACAAGAGATTGAGGATATAATAGGTCTTGACACTTCTGACACTCCCTTGATTTCGGCGAAAGCGGATATTAATATTAAAGAGGTCTTTGACAGGATTATTGAGGATATTCCCGCTCCTGAGGGCAATGAGAACGCTCCTCTTAAAGCGTTGATTTTTGACAGTTTTTATGACGCTTATAAAGGAGTTATCGTTTTTATGAGGGTTTTTGACGGGGCTGTTAAAAAAGGTACTAAAATAAAGTTTATGGCCACAGGCAAAGAATTTGAGGTTGTGGAAGTCGGAGTCTTTGGTCCGGGTCGATTTATTCCAAGTGATGAGCTTCTTGCCGGTGATGTTGGATATCTTACAGCCAGTATTAAAAATGTGTCTGACACAAGAATCGGCGACACAATTACTGAGGTATCAAGACCTGCTAAAGAGTCTTTGCCGGGATATAAAAAAGTTAATCCTATGGTTTACTGCGGTATTTTTCCGGCTGACGGCTCAAAGTATCAAGACCTTCGGGACGCTCTTGAAAAATTGCGGCTTAATGACGCTTCTCTTCAGTTTGAGCCTGAGACTTCTGTTGCTTTGGGATTTGGTTTTCGATGCGGATTTTTGGGGCTTCTGCACCTTGAGATTATTCAGGAAAGGCTTGAGAGAGAGTATAATCTTGACCTTGTCACTACAGCCCCAAGTGTTATTTATAAGGTTTATCTTACAAATGGTGAGGTTAAGGAACTTTCAAATCCCAGTGATATGCCTGATGTTGGGACTATTTTGAAAATGGAAGAACCTATTGTTAAGGCTGAGATTATTTTGCCAAGTGATTATATTGGCACGGTTATGGAACTTTGCCAGCAAAGGCGGGGAGAATATGTCGGGATGGAGTATATTGAGGAGACAAGAGCCGTTGTTACTTATAATCTTCCTCTTAACGAGATTATTTATGATTTCTTTGACGTTCTTAAATCTCGTACAAGAGGATACGCCTCGTTTGATTATGAGCTTATTGGATATCAGGAATCTAAACTTGTTAAATTGGATATGATGGTTAATCGAGAGGTTGTTGACGCTCTTTCGTTTATTGTTCATGAGTCTTCCGCTGTTGAGAGGGGAAGAAAAATCGCTGAGAAACTTAAAAAAGAAATTCCCAGACATCTTTTTGAGATTCCTATTCAGGCTGCGATTGGAAATAAAATTATAGCGAGAGAGACCGTCAGCGCTATGAGAAAGGACGTTCTCGCTAAATGTTATGGCGGAGATATTACAAGAAAAAGAAAACTTCTTGAGAAACAAAAAGAGGGTAAAAAACGTATGCGCCAAATTGGCAGTGTTGAGGTTCCTCAGTCCGCTTTTATGAGCGTTCTTAAACTTGATGAGGAATAAAGGAGGAAATTATTTATGAAAAGATTTTTTGCTGTTGTATTGATTTTGTTATTTTGTTTTATTGAGGCGGCAGGCGTATTTGCTGAGGAAACAGAGGTTTCTGATATTGGGAAAACAAATGAGGAGGTATTTGGAATTGGAAAAGCGAATATTCAAAATGTAAAAATTCTTCCAAAAAATGACGCCGCTGATGGAAACGGTTATATTTATTATAACAAAGATGATTTTGAGTGTATTGATGAGAATTATATCGTGATGTTTGTTGACGGCTGTATTATAAAAGGACCTAAACGCGCTGTGATAGACGGCGGGATATTTATTCCGTTAAGAATTGTCTCTGAAAGGCTTGGCGCTGAGGTTAAATGGCTTGAGGATACAAGAGAGACAGAGGTTATTGATGGTGAAAATGTTATAAGAGTTAAAGAGGGAGATTTAAATGTTCTTTTAAACGACAGGAAAATAATTCTTGATAACGCTCCAAAAGTTATTGATTCTTCTTTTTATGTTCCTATGAGTTTTTTTTCTGACGCTCTTGGGGCGAAAGCTCTTTATTCTGATGGGGAGGACTTGTCAAAGACACATATAATAAAGAGAATTCCTCATATTATGATAAGCCGTTATAATGAAAAGGCTTTGACAATCTCAAAAGAAAAGGCGGTTGAGATTGTTAAAGATGAGCTTATAAAGGCTTATGAAAATAGATATGGAGAGTATATTCCTTTTGGGGAAAATGAGACATTGGAAGAAAACGGTGACGATATTCGGGAAATTATCTCAAATCTTAAGTGTTCTGGAGAAAATGACAGGTATTATGAGATTCCGGTTGTGTTTGATTTTTGGGTTGATAAATATACAGGAGATATATATGTGTTTTATAATGGGCAGTGTATGAGCATATATTCCTTTGACCCTGAAGACCCTGGCGCTCTGGCTTTCGCGGGGTGAGCGCTATGAGTGGTGGGCTTTTTTGGAAGAGAAAAGCGAGCGTTTATATTCATATTCCGTTTTGTGTTAAAAAATGTTTGTATTGTGATTTTAACTCTTTTTCCGGAAAAGAAAGTTATTTTGAAAAATATAAAAATTCGCTTGTTAAAGAAATTGAGAGTTTTCAAAATACGGAAGAAATTTTTGTTGAGACAATTTTTATTGGGGGAGGAACTCCATCGGTTTTTCCCCCTGAGTTTATTTATAATATTTTAAACTCAATTTGGGACAAGTTTAATGTTGATAAAAATGCTGAGATTTCTATTGAGGTTAATCCGGGGACTGTCGATTTTAATAAACTATATGATTATAAAAAAATGGGAATAAACAGACTCAGTATCGGTGTTCAGTCTTTGAGTGACAGGCTATTGAAAACTCTTGGCAGAATCCATAATCGGAAACAGTTTTTTGATTGTTTTGAGGCGGCGAAAAAAGCGGGGTTTGAGAATATTAATCTGGATTTGATGTTCGCTTTGCCAGGGCAAACTATTGAGGATTGGGAAGAGACGTTAAAAATAGCTGTTGGAATTGGGACAACCCATTTATCTGTTTATAGTCTTATTGTTGAGGAGGGAACGCCTTTCTTTGATTTATTTGAAAATGGAGTTTTGAAAGGTGTTTCTGACGAGATTGACAGAGAAATGTATTATATGGCGAGAGATATGCTGAAAGAGGCGGGGTTTTGTCAATATGAGATTTCTAATTTCGCTAAGCCTGGTTTTGAGTGCGGGCATAATATTGTGTATTGGAAACGGAAAGAATATCTGGGATTTGGTCTTGGAGCGTGCTCTTTCTTTGATGAGAAAAGGTTTCACAATAATTATGATTTATTTCAATATATTGACGGAAAGTGGTTTGGAGAGAATGAGGAGTTCTCGAGAAATGACGCTTTTTCTGAGTTTATGTTCCTTGGACTTCGTATGAACAGAGGAGTTTTTAGAAAAGAGTTTTATGACTATTTTGGAGTTGACCTTGATGAGATTTTTGGAGATAAAATTCAGCTCCTTTTGAAACAGCGGCTTTTGAATGATGACGGAGAGAGAATTTGGCTTACAAAGAGGGGAGTTGATGTTTCTAATATGGTGTTTAGGGAATTTTTGATTTAGGGGGAAAGAAGTATGGATTTTAAAAATATTATTATGAAATTTGAAAGTAAAGCGGGAAATATTTTTAATGAATATAAATTGGTGTTGATATGGTCGTTTATTATTATGGCTTTGACTCATATTTATTTTTTTGTGGGAAGATTTATAAATGAGGATATGCACGGGTATTTAAGAAAAGCTCCCGCGGAAATTGGCTCCGGAAGATATTTTTATGGAGACGCTGAATTCACAATTCTTCCTGTTGTTATTTTTATGATTATATTTGTTGAATTGGCTTTGGCTGTGATTCTTGTGCTTAAAATGTTTAGGGTTGATAAAACTATTTATAGTGTTATTATTGCCGCTTTGATGGTTACTTTTCCATCCTGGAGTTATTCTTTCCCATATATTTTCATGTGGGATTCATATTCGCTTGCTTTGTTGACCGCTGTTTTTTCTGTTTTTATCGCTAATAGATATAAGTACGGATTTTTTGCGGGAAGTGGTATGTTAGCGTGTTGTCTGGCACTGTATCAGGCGTATGCGGCTGTTTACATAAGCTTGGTTTTTATGCTTTTAGTATTTGAGTTTATAGAAAATGATTTTAAATCGGCTATGAAAAAAGTCATTAGATTTTTGGCTCTTGGAGTTTTGGGATTTATCATATATAAAGCGGGCATATGGTTTTTTGATATTGAGCTGAGCTCTTATAAAGGAGCTGACTCTATGGGTGAAATTCCAATTAATATGATTCCTGCTCTTATTAAAAGAACTTATGAGGATTTTATACACTTTTTCACGGGAAATAATTTTGGTGTTAAAGGTATCCGTTTTTTCTATGTTCCGACTGTTATCGCATGGACATATTTAATTTATATTATTTTGGGGTTATTTATATTGTACTCTGTTTTAAAAGAAAAAAAGATTAAAATTAGGAATCTTGTTGTTATCGCTGGTATTATTTTATTTCTGCCTGTAGCTATTAACTTTGTTGATTTTGCCGCTGTTGAGGCCAGAACAAGTAATCTGAATACATATGCTTTTGTATTTGTGTTTATATTTTCGATTGTATTGTTTGTCAGATACAGAGGTTTATCTGACGCTAAAGGATATAAGTATTTTTTTTCTAAGAGAATCCTTATTATTTTAAGCTTTATTATAATTGGGTATAATTTTTGGCTCAGCAACGCTTATTATCAAAAGGTTGATGTTGTTACGGAAAATACTAAAAGCTTTGAATCCAGGCTTTTGGGAAGATTCGAACAGCTTGAGGGGTTTGATATAAATACAAAATTTACACTTATAACAGATAATAATTATCTATTAAATAAACATGTTAGACGTGAACATTGGGGTCAGTTTCCATATATAGTTAATGACCAGGGCTATTATGGTTTCTATATTACAGGGTTAAGGGATAAAGAAGTCGTTTCTAATCATAAACATAGACTGCTTATGAAAAATCTTTTGGGCGTTGAGCTTAATACGGCTTCGGCAGAGGAAATTGAGGAAATTAAAAAAACGGACGAATATAAAAGTATGGGGGTTTATCCCGCTTTTGACAGTGTTAAGATGATTAATGGAATCGCTGTGGCTAATTTTATTGATAATGGTGATGATGAGAATAAGAATCAGTGAATTGTCTAGAGAAAATAATTTTTGTCTCATATTTTTTGTTAAAAATATTTACTGGGCGTTGTTCAGACCCGCAAACTTTTTGAAAAAAGTTTGAACAAAAACTTTAAATCGCCTATGGCGGTCAAAAATTGATTCGCGTGAAAAAAAGTATTGACAGCTTGATTTTTCTGTTGTATAATAATGGCATAGAAACGAGGGCGTTTCAATGGAATGGTGAGATTCTGTTGGGACGCCTTTATATTTTTTTGGAAGGAGATTTTTTTGATGGCAAAATATACTAAGCAGGATATAATGAGAATTATTGAGGAGCAGGACGTAAAGTTTATAAGACTTCAGTTTACTGATGTTTTGGGCAGTATTAAAAACATCGCTGTTACTGTGTCTCAGCTTCCTAAAATTTTGGAAGAAGGTATGATGTTTGACGGTTCATCTATTGAGGGATTTGCCAGAATTGAGGAATCTGATATGTATCTTAAACCAGACCTTGATACTTTTGTGCTTTTCCCTTGGAGACCTCAGCACAGCAGAGTCGGAAGATTTATCTGTGATGTTTATACTCCTCAGGGGGAGCCTTTTGAGGGAGACCCAAGATACATACTTAAGAAAACTATGGCTGAGGCTAAAGAATTGGGTTATGATTTTAATGTTGGAAACGAATGCGAGTTCTTCTTGTTCCAGACTGATGAGAATGGCGCTCCGACTACTATTACCAATGATGAGGCCGGATATTTTGATATGGCGCCTATTGATAACGGTGAGGACGCCAGACGTGAGATTTGTCTTACTCTTGAGGAAATGGGCTATGAAATTGAGGCTTCTCATCACGAGGTCGCTGAGGGTCAGCATGAAATTGACTTTAAATATGACAATGCTTTGATTACTGCCGACAATGTTATGACTTTTAAACTTACAGTTAAAACTATCGCTAAAAAGTATGGTCTTCACGCTACTTTTATGCCAAAACCTATTTATGGTATTAATGGTTCTGGTATGCATACAAATATGTCATTGTTTAAAGACGGTCAAAACGCTTTCTTTGACCCAAATGACTCTTTGCAGCTTAGTAAAACCGCTTACAGCTATATCGCGGGGGTTCTTGAGCACGTTGCCGGAATCACAGCCATTACCAACCCCCTTGTAAATTCTTATAAGCGTCTTGTTCCCGGATATGAGGCTCCTTGTTATATCGCCTGGAGCGCCTCTAATCGTTCGGATATTATCAGAATTCCCGCGTCAAGAGGAGCGGGAACTAGAGTTGAGCTTAGAAGCCCTGACCCGGCGACAAATCCTTATCTTTGCTTGGCGGTTTGTCTCGCCGCCGGTATGGACGGTATTAAGAGAAATCTTGCCGCTCCGGAAAGTGTTGACGTTAATATGTTTAATATGACCCCTGATGAGAGAAAAGCTATGGGCATTAAGAATCTTCCCGGAAGTCTTAGAGAGGCTCTTTATGTTATGGAAAAAGACGGGCTCGCCAAAGCTGTATTGGGTCAGCACGCTTATGACGCTTTTGTGAATTGTAAAAAGGCTGAGTGGGACGGTTTTAGGACATTTGTAAGTCAATGGGAAATTGATGAGTATATTTATCAATATTAAAAGGCATTACAATTTTGTGATTTGGTGTGTTGGGCGTGTCTGATTTTTTTTCGGATACGCCTTTTTTACTGGATTTTGAGCGTAAAAATGTTTAGGCTTTGACTCAAACTCCGCGAACTTTTTAAGGAGGGGTTTTATGACGGATTATAATGTGTTGATTGCTTTCGCTAATGAGAAAATCTCTTATATGGTCGCTAAAATGCTTTCGCTGGAGAATATAAAACCCGCTGTTATTTGCTCGAGCGGAGATGTTATTAGGCGGAAGATTGGATATTATAAAGACGGAATTATTATTTGCGGATATAAACTGAAAGATTGTTCTGTTCTTCAGTTGGCGAAAGATATTCCGGAAGAGTTTGGCATTATTTTAATTGGTAATGCCGCTCAAATTGAGTTATGCGATAATGACAGGATTTTTAAATTGGGAGTTCCTCTTAAAAAGGATGACCTTATTTGCTCTATTTCTATGCTTTTGAGTTCTCGGCGTGAGGCGGGTTGCGGAAAGGCCGGTTTTCGGGATGACAACGAAAAAAGAACAATTCAATCCGCGAAAGAGTTTCTTATTGACAAATATTCTATGTCTGAAAATGACGCTCACAGATATATTCAAAAGAAAAGTATGGAATCAGGTATGCCGGCTTCAGAAATTGCCAAAGCTATTCTCTCTTATAAATTGAAATTTTGAGGGTTTTAAACAGGTTGTTGGAGTGTATATAGTGTGTTGGTAGAGTTAATGTATTTTTTACAGTATTTTTCTTTACAATATTATTAATTTTTTAAATTATAGTTTGTTATTATTAAAATATAATGGTATAATGGTTATGTTGAAATGTTTTGTTTGATGTGAAACATTTTTGACATAACTTTTTTTATTTTTCGCAGTTTACGCGATTGGAGGTTTAGTATGAAAAAAGGTGTTTTTTTGAAATCAATTTTTAATAAATTTGTTTGTCTTTCGATGATTTTAACGTTAACCCCACTTGGCAGTTCTAATGTCTTCGCTTTGACAGACACAAAAGTTTTTACCGACCCTGTTGAGAATATTTATGTTGGACGGTCTGAGGGTTGGGATATTGTTGATAATCTTAATTTTTCGGACGTTCCTTCTTCTCACTGGGCAAGAGAGGCTGTTGTACGTACCGGTGCTTATGACATGGTTAAGGGTTATGGCGATAAGTTCTATCCTAATGACTCTATTTCTAATCAGGAGGCTCTCGCTTTTATACTTAGAGTTATGGGCCAGGAGGAAGCCGCTCAGACTAAAGCCGCTGAGCTTAAGGAAACTATGCCTCAGTATAACTCGGTTGTTGATAATTGGTCTAATGGTTATTTGAGTCTCGCTCAGGAAAATGGACTTATATCTGATGTGGAATATCTTGATACTATTGCCGATCAGAATACTTTGGGTCCCGGCTCTTTCTTTAAGGGGGCTCCGGCTACTCGCGAGCGTGTCGCTGATTGGATTGTTAAGGGAGTAAAAAAACTGAATTCCAATGCTTTCAGTACAACGGGCACGTCTCAGCAAAGTATGTATAAATTTTCTGACTGGGATTCGGTTGATGTGTCTTATGCTCAGTCCCTTGAGCTTTTGTGCGCGAATGGTATTTTGAGTGGTTCTAACGGTAAAATTAACCCTAAGGGTAATCTTACCAGGGCGGAAATGACTCAAATTCTTTCTAATCTTGATTCTATTTATTTTGAGTCGGCAAATCTTGAGAAAAAAACCGGTACTGTTGGAGGAATTCAGGACGCTCAGCTCTCTCAAACGGGTATTGGAAGCTTATGGAGAAATATTTACATAAGAAATATGGACGGAAAAGTGGATGTTTTGCAGTTTCAGCTTAGAGACAGTAATTCTCCTCAGGATAAAGTCGCTGATACTGTCGTTTATGATAATGGTATTGTCGGAAGCTTGACTTTTCTTCTTGAGGGTGACCAGATTGAGTATGTTGTTGAGAAAAAATCCACAAACTCATCAAACTCGTCAAATAACCAGGATTTGAAAGATGAGCTTAAGGATAATCCCACTGAGCCTGAGACAGGCTCTGTTTCGGGTTCACGTTCATCGGGAAACAGCGGTGATGTTAAACCTAAAATTATATTTGTTAAAAAGACAGGCGGACTTACAAGAAAAGAAGTTCAGGGTAAACTTATGGAAGTGGACTATACTAATGGCTTGGTTCATATTTTAGATAATTTGGGAAAAAGATTTTCTTATCCTATTGTGAACGGTCTTTATGGGACTGACGATGACGGAAGTAATTATATCGTTATGGGAGAAAAACGATATGCCGACAAAAATCTTCCTTATGGAAGTTCCGTTAAATTGGCTCTTATAAATAATACTGTTGATGATATCCGTTATGTCGGTGATATGAATTTGAAAAATGAAATTCGGGGTATTGTTGTTGAAAATAATACGAATTATGGATATTTGACTATTATTGATAACGATGGAAAGGAAGTTACAAAAAATTATTATAACGACCAAATTGAGGTTGAGAGACAAGAGTACTATGATATGGATGATGAGGTTGGATATCTTGACCAAGTTTTTCAAAGTGCTGTTTATGACCCAAGAGATACTTCTGTGGCTAACATTGAGGTTGGCGATATTGTTTTTATAAGAACTTTTGATGATGATGAGGATACTATTGAGAGTATCAGCGCTTCTCCGAATTATATTATGAAATATGGCAGGGTTAATAATTATGTTAATGACGGAAGCGGTGTTAATCAGCTTATGCTTCAGTATGAAAACGGTCAGACGTCTTGGTTTGATGTGGCGGATTCTGTTTTCGCATCTAAGGCCGGAAAGCCTATTGAGCAAAGTGAGATTCAAGCGGGAGACTGGGTTAAGGTTCTTGTTAATCAGGCTATTATATCTCCTGGTTATGTTATGGAGTCTATTAAGGAAATTACCGTTGAGGGAACAGGTCACGAAATTAACACAATTATTAAAGGTCAGCTTGGCGCTATAAATAATATTCAAAATAAAATATCGGTTTCGGATTCTTATACTCTTACTAAAAAAGGCTGGTCGGATTATAAGGAAATCAGAGATGTTAGTATCGCTAATAATGATATTCAGTATTATTATGAGGGAAAACAAATTTCTCTTGATTACGCTATGAGATTTTTGAAACACGCTGACAACGATGTGTATATCGCTCTTGAGAACAATTACAGCGGTGAGAAAGTTTCCATGGTTTCTTTTAGAAGCAGCAGAGACGACGTTTTAAGCGCTGATACTATTGTTAATTCTGACGGGGTTGGAAACTTTAATATATCATCAAGAGACGGAACTATCTCTACAGACAGCGGTACTATTGTCAGAAGACACGGCCGTCTTGTCTCAGGTCAGAATATTATGATTCCTGATTATGCTACTGTTGTTTTAAACGGCAATAACAAAGCCGCTGTTGTTGATATTTATGACCAGCCTGATGTTTCTGGCGTTCTTATCGGCAGAGGAAGAATCTTGAGTGTTGATGAGGGTAAAAGTTTTAATCTTAAATCAACCGGTATGCTTACAGGTACTAAATGGATTTATTCTCCTGTTGAACGCAGTTTTATGATTGACCATAATACTATGTACATTGACCAAAATGGTATATCGACTATGGAAAAATTTATTGAGTATACAACAAACTCTGTTGTGACAAAAGTTTATAATATTGTTTCTGATGGTACTAAGGCCACTCATGTTATTGACTCACCTTACGCTAAAGACGCTGTTCGAGGCGAGGTTGTTTCTGTTGGAGACGCCGAGGGTGGAGACAATAATAACGGAGACAACAATAACGGAGACAACAATAACGGAGATAACAATAACGGAGATAACAATAACGGAGATAACAATAACGGAGACAATAATAACGGAGACAATAACAATGGCGGAACTGTCGCCGGTAAGAGAATTGTTATTAAGGGAAGTACTTACCTTAAAAATAAGGCTTATAATTGGGATGACGTTAGTCATACTGACAGCAGTGTTAATGTTAATGTTCCTCCTAACTCTATTATTGTTAAAAATAACAAAGTTGTCGGGGTCTCTGAAATTGAGAAGGGCGATAAGATTAGAGTTATGACTGATAATCTTCCTAATAAGATTGAGGGCGGTATGAGTGTTAATGGGTATATTATCCTTGTTGAGGGGTAATTATGATATTTTTCCGCGAGAAAAGTGTTAAAGTGTTTGGGGGGATTGTGATTTTCCCCCGAACCATACCTTTTAAAACGCTTTCTAGAGTTTAGGGTCAAGCCCTGTTTAAAATGCTTGCAGGGTATGAGACACGTCCCATGGTTTTAACTTAGTGCGTATGGGGAAGTTTCCGCGTTTTAACGCGGAAAAAATCGGTGCTGTAAACGTCATAATTTATGACGTTTACTATAAAACAAATTAAGAAGGAAGGGATTATATGAAAAAGTTTAGATTGCTCGTTTTCGCGGGATTGTTTTCGGGGCTGATTTTTTCGCTGTGTTCTCCGGTTCTTGCTGATGTGGGTGATTTTGGATTCTTCGGCGGTATATCCTCGGGAAGAAAACTTCCTAAAACTACTGAGCTTTTGATTGAACAACAAAAAAATAAAAAGAATAAAGATGACCTTGAGTCGGTTTATAAAGAAGTTATGTTTCTCTCGGGGGTTCCAACTACTTTTGAGGGAAAACTGACTGTTAAGGGCGATACGGAAATCGATAAAACTAAAACCGCTGACACTTATGATGTTACTTATACATACGACGCTACAACCGCTACTGATAATGAAAATAATATTAACAGAAGTATTAAATATGAGGTTAATTATCGTATTGAGGGGGACCAGATTGTTAAGGACTATGAGGTTGATAACTGGGATGAGGTTGTTACTATCGGAGGAACGGCTTATCAGCTTGATGAGGACCAGTCACAGTCTAGTATATCCGTTATTGAGTCCCATACCCCCGGCGTTACCTATTATAAGGGAAATATATCTCATAAGGCTATTTATACCCTTGATGAGAATAAGGTTATCTGGGAAATTTCCGGTACGTTTTATGGATATGACAGCGCTTGGTCGTCAACAGAAACTCACAGAATTGACGGTACCGTAACCACTGATGGATGGCAGATGCAGTATCAAGTTCGTCCAAGCGTTTCTATGGGCAAAACTTTGCAGTATTCCGAAAATGAGCCTACCGCTATTAGTTTTTCGGGAAACTACAGAGAGGTTATGCAAAATAAAAGCGGTTTGAGTTATGATATTTATACTTTACCGAAAGTTAATACTTATAATGTTCCGAGAACAGGTACGGAGTCTATTGAGACTTACAATAATTTTGAGCAGCTTATCGCTCCTAATCTTGGGTTTTTGAAAGGACATTTCGCTGAATCGGATATTAAAAAGCTTTTCGCTATGCAGATTCTTGACGGTGAGCCGACTTATTATCAGCCAAGTCAGTCGATTACAAGAGGTCAATTTGTCACTATGCTTACTAAGGCTGTTAAACTTCCTGTTGAGGATACCGCAAAAAAGAAAAAAACCAGCAAAAAAAATCAAGTTGTTAATTCTGTCTTTCCTGATGTTACAGAGGACAGAGAGGAATATAAATATATTATGGCGGCTTATAAGGCCGGTCTGGCTGTTGGCCGTGACAACGGACATTTTTATACGGACTCGCCTATTGAGAGGCAAGAGGCTATTGTTATTCTTTTGAGAACTCTTGGTCTTGAAAATCTCGGTCTTTCGCCGACGTCGGTAACTTCTTTTGTTGATGACCAATATATTGCCAGCTGGGCAAAAAAAGAAGTTTACGCCGCGGCGAGACTTGGTATTATATCAGGTGACTCTGACGGCAGGTTCAGACCAAAAAGCTATGTCTCAAAAGCTGAGGCCGCGGCTTTTGTAAACAGACTTGTTAATTATATGAGAACTGATTTGCAAACAGATTATACTGAACATATTGTAAATTATTCTGATTGATAAAATTGAGGGCGATGCTTGAGTTTCCGACATTTTTAAGGAACTTGGCATCGCTGTGAGTCGAGTAGATTTCAATTGTAGTGGAGGAATGTTTTATGTTTGGATTTAAAAAATGTTTTTTAAGCTTTTTTATGGCTTTTTCTGTTTTTTTCTCTTCCGTCGCTTTTACGCTTCCTGTTTACGCTGATGAAAATGTTACTGAAAGTGTCGGTGAAAATGTTAGTGAGAATTCCTCTGAGGCTATGGATGAGCTTAGCCCCGATGTTCAGATGGCGGGGGAATTTGTTACGGGTATCCTTGACCTTATAGATAAACATTATATGGGTGATGTTACTGTTGAGGAACTTGTTAAGGGAGCTGTTGAGGGGATGGCCGGCAAACTTGACCAATACAGCGCCTTTCTTGACTCGGATGAGTTTGATAAGATGATGAAAGAAAGTGAAAATGAATTGGTTGGTCTTGGGGTTTCTTATTATGAGAAATATAAAGACGGTTATCCTCAAATTGTTAATATTTATGAGGATAGTCCGGCTTATAGAGGCGGTTTGCTGAAAAATGACGTTTTGATATCTATTGACGGGGTTGATGTTAAGGATATGACAGCCGCTGAGATATCTTCTATGGTTTCTCAGAAAAAAGGGAAGACCGTTAAAGTTGTTGTTGATAGAGCCGCTTCTAGAAAAGATTGCTTTGTTCTTATTAATGATTTTATTGTTCCCACAGTTTTTGTCTCTAAAGTTGACGAGCTAATCGCTGATGTTGATAAAATTAAGGCAAGTAAGGTCAGATATATTCAGATTTCTTCTTTTGAGGAGGCTACGGGAAAGGAATTCGCTAAAACTGTTGAGAAGCTTAAAAAAGAAAATGTTGAGGGTATTATTATTGACTTTAGATTTAATGGCGGGGGCGTTACTCAGGCCGCTTATGAAATTTGCGAGACGCTTGTTAAAGAAGGCCCTTTCTTGAATATACAGACTAAAAACGGTAATTTTACTGTTGACTCGGAGGATAAAGAGGTTCCGTTTAAAAATATTGTTGTTTTGACAAATGAGGCTACGGCCTCGGCTTCAGAACTTGTCACGGCTGTTCTTAAAGATAACGGCGCTGTCATTGTCGGTTCTAAAACTTATGGTAAAGGTGTTACTCAAGCTGTTATTGAGCTTTTGAACTTGGGTGCTTTGAAAATGACTACTGAAGAGTTCTTTCCTATGAGCGGAAGAAAAATTAACGAGGTTGGTATTGTTCCAGATTATGACGTTGAGCAAATTAAAGTTATTCAGTCTAATTCCGAGAATGTTGATAAAGATGTTGAAACCGCTTTGAAAGAGCTTGGATATGATATTACAACTAATGAGAAGAAACAAGAAGCGATTAAGTTGATTCAGAAAAAATATGAAATTAAAGAAACAGGTTCTATTGATTATCAGACTATTTCCGCTATTAACGGTGAGATTATTAACAATAATTATGAAAATGACACGGTTTTTGAGAAAGCTGTTGAGGTTATATTTAGCAAGCTATAAAAAAATTTTTATTTTTAGAGGTGAATATGATGATGCAGACAAAGTATATCTTTGTTACAGGCGGTGTTGTCTCGGGTCTTGGCAAGGGGATTACCGCGGCTTCTTTGGGCAGGCTCCTTAAAGCCCGAGGTTATAAAGTGACAATTCAAAAATTTGACCCATATATTAATATAGACCCCGGAACTATGAGCCCATATCAGCACGGAGAGGTTTTTGTTACTGATGACGGCGGGGAGACAGACCTTGACCTTGGTCATTATGAGAGGTTTGTTGACGAGAATCTTACTATAAACAACAATATAACAACAGGAAAAATTTATTGGTCGGTGCTCAATAAAGAACGTAAAGGCGAGTATCTTGGCGCTACCGTTCAGGTTATTCCTCATATTACCAACGCTATTAAGGAAAGAGTATTTAGGGCGGGAAAATCCACTCAGTCGGATATCGTTATTACTGAAATCGGGGGAACTGTGGGCGATATTGAGAGTGAGCCTTTTCTTGAGGCTATAAGGCAGGTTTCAAGTGATGTTGGAAAAGAAAATGTTTTATATATTCACGTTACTTTGATTCCTTATCTCGCTAAATCCGCTGAGATGAAAACTAAGCCCGCTCAGCACTCGGTTAAGCAGCTTCTCGCTATCGGCATTCAGCCTGATATTATTGTTTGCAGAACAGAACACGCTATGAATGACGATATGAAAGATAAACTGGCCTTATTTTGTAATGTTGAGAAAAAATGTGTTATGGAGAATATCGACTGTGATTCTCTTTATGAAATTCCTCTTTTGCTTGAGGAGGAAAAATTCGCTCATATTGTTTGTGAAAAACTTTCTATTGAGGCGGGAGAGCCTGATTTGAGCGATTGGTGTCAAGTTGTTGAGAAACAAAAAAATCTTGACAAGAAAGTTACTGTCGCTCTTGTTGGAAAATATGTTGAGCTTCATGACGCCTATATCTCTATTGTTGAGGCGCTTAAACACGCCGGCATTCATTCATCGGCTGAGGTTAATATAAAATGGGTTAACGCTGAGGACGTTGAGAGCGGCGGCGCTGAGATGTTCTTGTCGGACGCTGACGCTGTTTTGGTTCCTGGTGGGTTTGGTGAAAGAGGTATTGAGGGGAAAATTGACGCTGTTAAGTTTGCCAGAGAAAACAAGATTCCTTTTCTCGGAATATGTCTTGGTATGCATTGTACCGTTATTGAGTTTGCTCGTAATGTTATCGGATTTTCAGACGCCCACAGCTCAGAGATTAATCCTGACACGAGTCACCCCGTTATTGATATTATGCCTGAGCAAAAGGATATTGATGAGCTTGGCGGGACTATGCGTTTGGGCGCTTATCCTTGCAAGCTCGCTGAGGAAACTATCTGTCGGGAGCTTTATGACGAGGGGCTTATTTATGAGAGGCATAGGCATAGATATGAGTTTAACAATGAATTTAGAAATGAGTTTTTAGATAAAGGTCTTGTTATCGCGGGACTTTCTCCTAATAACAGGCTTGTTGAGATTGTTGAGCTGAAAAGGGATGTGCACCCTTGGTTTGTGAGTGTTCAGTTTCATCCTGAGTTTAAATCAAGACCAAACAGACCTCATCCTCTTTTCTTGGGATTTGTGAGAGCGGCTGTTAAATGAGGATAATAAGGACATTTTGTGGTTGGCGCTATAAGCAAGGTCTGAGATTTTATATGTTTTTTATGTATTTTATATGATTTTTTTTTTGAATGTGTGAAATTTTTGGTAAAATTGGCGGAAAAAAATTCGCATATTTAATTTAAAAGTAACCGTTGTGTAATATAATTGTAACATTGATAGGTTATAATAATGTTGTGTAGAGGTTTAAGTTTATACTACCGAATTCACGGAACGAAAAAAATAATATGGCATAGCTTAGTGTACATATTAAAATTTAAGGGACTTGGGAAACCGTTGATTAACTTTGGCGGTTTACTGAAAGATTTCTTGGAAAGGAGGCTGTCATGAAAAAGTTATTATCATTTATATTGCTTTCATTATTTGTAATAGCTGCGTCTAGTATATGCGTTCTTGCGGCTCCTTCCGACTCTCAACCCGTTGAAAAGTTCGGAATTACGGGCGGTATGAATTTGAAAAAGGGTATTGAGACGACTTTTGACAGTTCGCGTACTATTTCGGGCACCGCTGAGAAAAATACGTCTGTCGACATTATTGTGTATAAAGTCGTTGAGAATGCCGAAGGTACAAAGTTGGTTGAATTGGGCAGATATGAGACAACTGTCGGACTTACGGAAATGTTTATTAAAACCGTTAATTTGGCTGAGGGTAAAAATCTTATCGTTGTTAAGGCTTATAACGGCGATAAGTATTCTGAGGCTTCGGCTGTTGTTAAGCGTAAAAAAAGTGAGATAAAAATTGAACTTCGGCAGGGTATTGTTCTTCCGGGGCAAAGGTGATTTTAATGAAATTAAATATTACTAAAAATTTTATAATTACTTTTTTTGTCATTCTGGCTATTTATCAGACTTCAGGGTTATGGTTTGAAGGTTTTTCAAACCATAACTTTTTTTACTCTTTTTTTAACAGCCAAAAAAGCTCTGATGACGACGCCTTGTTATATTTTCTTGATAACATTGTTGTTAATCAGGGCAGTGATAAGCTGATTTGTCTTAAAAACGGTATTTATGAAAATGATTATAAAATGGTTTTTGATAATGCCGTAAAAATGATTCCTGAAAATGGCTCGCTTCTTCAAAACAATAGTTTTAATTGGAATAATATTCTTTCGGTTAGGTCGGTTATTTATCAATATAACTGTGGTATTGACAGCAAAAGTATCGCTGATATGTTTGGTTTTGACGAGGGGCTTTTGCCGGCGTTTTCTGAAAAAATAGATACTATTGTTATTACCTCTTATACTACAACTATTCCCGAAAATATTACGGTCGGCTTTGGCAGCAGAGTCTCCGGAAACGCTTTTTTTTATTCTCTTGAAAAAGACCCATATATTTATACTGTTTATGATACTATCGGCTCTATAGATAGTGACGATGATATTTATTATACTTCAAGCGTTAAAAATGGACTTGATTTTTTTAAGGGGAATTTGTTTATTCCTCAATGGAGCGGAAACAGTCTTGAGAGCTATTCTGTTAAAACTGAAAATCCTTTTATTGAAAATGGTCAGTTTGAACAAATTAAACTTGAAAGAGCCGTTGACGTGTTTTTTGATAATCCTGTTTCAAAATGGACTTCTTTTGATAATGGGGTTTTTACTTACAGCGATGAAAATACGGTTGTTAAGTATTATCAAAACGGCATTATGGAATATTATAATTATAGCAGTGAGAAAAGTAATTATTCCAGTAGTTTTTACAGTCAATATGTAAGCGCTGTTTCTTTGCTTAAAAAAGATTTTAATATATCTAATGAATATTGTTTGAGCGGGTTTTCCTCGGACAGTGAAAAGACTGTGTTTTATTTTGATTATAAGCTTAATAATTTTTCGGTATATCTTGGTGATGATATTAAAAAAAGTTTGGATATGAACTCCTCTATTGAGGTTACTGTAAGTGGCGGAAGGGTCTCTAAATATCGCAGGCTGGCTAAAAAATTTGTGATTGACAACTCAGGCGATGTTAGTGTTAAGAAAACTTTTTTGATGGCTATTGACGAGGTTTTGGCGGATATTCAAAGTCAAAACAATGAGAATTCAGCCGTTATTGATAATATGGAGCTTAGTTATATTTTGGATAAAAATGAAAAGGGATTTTTGAGTTGGATTATAAATATTGACGGCAAAAATTATGTTAAATGAAATATTAGATTTTTTTCGAAACTAATAGATTATATAAATCTAACAAAAAAATATTTTATTTAATGTTTTAGCGGAAGGCGTTTTGCTTTTTAAACGCCGAAAGCGTTAAGAATCATTAGAGCGTATCTGAAAACTAAAATATGCACAAAAAATTATAAAAAATAAAACGAAATTGAACCATTTTCGTTTATTTTTTAATAATTTTTTGGATATTTTGCATATGTAACTAATAGTTTATGATAGTTTTCAGATACGCTCTAGATAGTTTTTTCATATACTTGACAAAAGAGCCGTTATATATTAAAATCTTTTTAAGAGATCCCTCGATAATTGTGGGATTATCGAGGGTAAAAGCGTTAATCTAAGATTTTTTCAAATATGTATTTTATTATTCCGCTTATCACAGAGTTTGAGATTATTGGAAAAATAAATTTGAGAATTTTTTTGA